>SVHI01000028.1 GCA_015055905.1 Clostridiales bacterium
TTCACTCTTGCCAGTCTTGTCTTCACCATATCTAGAAATGTCTTGTGCAACCAAGATAAGTTCTGAAGCACCGTGTTCAACGAGACTGACAGCCTCTTCATAAAGGTTGTCAATTTCCATTGACCTAAACCTTCCACGAATGTAAGGAATGGTGCAGAATGTGCAATAGTTGTCACAACCGTCCGCAATTTTCAAATATGCATAGTGCATTGGAGTTGTAACAACTCTTTCTTTTATGTAAGGAAGAGCCTTTGTGCTACCAACCTTAACAATCTTTTTTTCTTTCTCAAAAGATGTTTTGATAATGTTAACAATATTTGGATATTGGTCAATTCCCAAAATAATATCAACTTCAGGAAACTCGTTTCTCATATCCCCTGACCACTTTTGTGGCAAGCAGCCAGTAACAATTAATCTTTTGCATCTTGCGTTTGGGTCAACTCTATACGCAACCATTTCATTGATTGTGTCCATAGACTCAGACCTAGCATTTTCAATAAACCCACAAGTATTAACAATAATGATATCAGCATTTGACGCATCGGAAGTGAACTTATAACCAGCCTGAGACAAATAAGAAAGCATAATTTCTGAATCTACTCTGTTTTTGTCACAACCGAGCGAAACAACACCAACATTCATAATCTTTCCAACTCGATTATTTTTCTTGTTAATAACAAGCGGAGTGTCTTGAACGATTTCTTCTGTTTGAATATCAGTCATTTATTATTCCTCCAAACCTGTAATAAGCAATTCTCTTTCGGTTTCGCTGATATTTGGGAGTTTCAAGTGAACAACCTTTTCAGCCATAATGTTTGAATATAACAAATCGTTATCCTCTGTTAAACTTGACGCACCAGTCTCACCAATGGTGTAAATTGAATCGTCTTCATTCTTAAGAGCAATTCTAGATGGCAAGTTATAATTAATTTCGTCTTGTTCGATTGGGTTTGTTGCAACCACAACAGCATAAATTCCAGTGATACGTCCATATTTCAAAACTCTGTGGAGACACGCAATAATCTTGTCATTATCTGTCGCTTGTGAAGATTTTGTATAGTTATTGAACACAACAACAAGGTATGGCATTTTTGGAACGCCCGCCTCTATCGCACTCAAGTTATATTGGTCAATGTCCTTCACACCAAATCCAGCAAGTTTGTTATATCTATCATCAAGTTCTTTAGAAACTTCAATAAGAGTGTCAAGAATTTCTTTGTTTGTTTTTGCAATACGATTGAAGAAAATATATGAACTCTTGTTATAAATTTCGTATGTGCTATTGATGTCAGCATCCAAAATAATAAAGTTTGTGTCGTTAACTTCATTTTTAAGACTAAGTGAAAGAAGTATTGAGTTTACAAGATTGTCTGTGTAAATCTTTTCTTTTCCAAAGATAACAAGGTTATATTGTTCCTTGAAGTTTCCATACACACACTTTCCTTCTTCATCTTTACCAATGAGATATGAAAGTTTGTCAGATTCTTTAAATTCTTCGTTTACAATTTCATCAACAAAGTTAAATGGTTCAATGTCGCCATATTGTTTTTGTGGTTTAACTGTTTCCGCTTTAACTTCTTCAATCTTTTGAATTTCTGCTCTTTCAGCCTCTTCAAGTTCTTGTTGAAGAATGTCTTTTAATTTTGAATAATCTGTAATAACTTCAGTTTCACCAGATTCTTGAACATCTTGTTTAGCCTCTGGTTCAGCCTCTGTTGGCGGAGCAGTTGTTGGTTCAACCTTTTGAGCAAAAATTTCACTTTGAAGTTCTTGAATAAGACTAACGCTATCTTTTTCCTCAACAACTTCTTCAGTGTTTTGTTCAGCCTCATTTTCAGTTTCTTCAGTTTTAGCTTTAACTTCTTCAGTTTCTGCTTCAGCAGTGTTTTCAACATCTGTTGACTCTTCTTTTTCTTCTTCGTTTTCTTCGTCTTCAAAGTAGTTTTTAACTGAGTCATTGGTTTGAGCAGCATTAATAGCTTCCATCAACTTTTCAGGGTCATCAATAACACCATCATCTTTGTTAATATGTGCGTCATTATGCTCATCAATAATTTCATTATGCTCACCACCAATCAATTCGTGGTTAGCAACAGTCTCGCCAATATATTTTTCAACTTCTTCAGCTTCTTCGGTTCTTGCAGGCTCTGCTTCCATAGCATCAGTTTCTTCAGTTGTTTCTTTTTCAACTAAAACCTCACCCGCTTGAACAGCATCAGCGTGAACTCCATCAACATCAATATCAATCACAGAACTTTGCTCTTCGTTCTTTTCTTCTGGTGTTTCAGGTTCGTCGTCTTCTGCATCTAAATCGTATCCAGCCAAAATTTCGCTAACCAAATCATCAATTCCTGAAGGTCCTTCTTCCTTAACCTCTGGCTCGCTTGTCTCTGGAACTGAAGGCTCTGGAGCAACTTCCATTGCATTTTCCATAACAACAGGTTTTTCTTCTGGCTCTTCTTCTTTGTCAGCTGATTCGCTCGCAACAGCATTCACATCAATAACAGACGAAATGTTTGCGTTTTCTTTAACTTCGAACTCAGCAAAAATATCATACATATTGAGGTCTTTTGGTTCAGGCTCGGCAGTTTGAGCAGGTTCTGCTGGCTCTTCTTGAACAGGAGCAGGTTCTTCATAAGAAGGTTCGCTATTAACTGACTCTTCATAAGAAGATGTTTCCCTTTCATTTTCAAAAGCATCAGCAAAAGACTGAGGCTCTTCTTGTTTAACCTCTGGAGTATCTTCCTCAGCAACCCAGCCATATTCATTATCCCCAGGTCTAACAGCATAGCCATCGCCGTCGCCATCTACTGTTCTACCATCGTTAGAATAAGCTTCGTTTGTTTCTTGATTATAGTTATAACCTTGAGGTTCTTCTTGAACCACTTCTTCTGGTCTTTCCTCACTAACCACTGGCTCGCTATGGTCTTTGCCATAGTCATTATACATATCAGGGTCAGTTTCAACACCTCTTTCACGGTCAAGTTCTTCTCTTGCCCTCATAAGTTCTTCAAGGTCAACACCACCTACATTCTTATCCAAATTCGTTACCTCTTTTCTTTATAATAATGTATTAAAATCCTCACCAAACACATCTTTGAATTGTTCAGGAGTGATTAAAACCTTTCTTTGTTTTGCACCCGTAGCAGGAGCGATATATCCTCTATCTTCCATTTGGTCGATAATCTTAGCCGCTCTTGAGTAACCGATTGAAAGTCTACGTTGCAAGTATGAAATTGACGCACTGCCTTGCATCATAACAATTTTGATTGCAGTTTTGAAATATTCGTCAACTTTATCTTTTGATGGAGCGTCAATAAACACAGTTTCGCCGTCACCACCACCAACTGTATCTGGTGAAGTGTCTTCAGCATTAAAGCTGTTTTCAACGCTTTCATCATAGTTTGCACTGTTATATTTTTTGTCATAATCAATAACAGCAGCAATTTCGCTATCGCTTGCATAAGCAGCTTGAAGTCTCGACATAACACTTGTTCCAGTAGGAGCAAAAATCATATCACCTTGACCCAAGAGTTTTTCAGCACCAACAGTGTTCAAAATGGTCTTTGAGTCAATACCTGATTGCAAACTAAATGCAATACGAGATGGAACGTTATTTTTAATAACACCCGAAATGATATCAACAGAAGGTCTTTGTGTTGCAAGCACCAAGTGCATACCGCAGGCACGAGCAAGTTGTGTGATTCTTTGAATACAAAGTTCGGAATCTTTTTTATTCGCACACATAATTTCTGCAAGTTCGTCAACAACAATAACAATGTATGGCAAATGCTCAAATTGTCCAGCCTTAACAAGGTCGCTCTTGTTATATGGCTCAATATTGTTGTAACCCGCTTTACTCATCATATCATAGCGGCGGTCCATTTCCTTAACGCACCACTTGAGCGCATTAATTGCCTTTTCTGCACCCATAACAACTTCTGGAGTAATAAGGTGTGGCAAGCCGTTATAAATGTTAAATTCAACTTTCTTTGGGTCAATGAGAACGAGTCTCAAATTGTCTGGACTATACTTGTAAATCAAACTCATAATGAGGTTGTGAATAAACACAGATTTACCAGAACCAGTGCTACCAGCAATCAACAAGTGCACCATTTTCGCCAAACTCTTAACCACAATTTCGCCAGAAATATCTTTTCCAATAGCGATTGGAAGTGGGTCTTTTGCATTTTGGAACTCAGTTGATTCCAAAAGTTCTCTTTCATAAACGCTTGTGAATGTATCGTTCTCAAGTTCAATACCAACATAAGGGCTTCCAGGAATTGGTGCCTTGATTGTAATTGTTCTTGCAGCAAGTGAACGTTGAATATCAAGTTCGAAACTTGGAATTCTCTTAACTGGAACACCAAGCGGAACAGAAAGTTCATATCTTGTAATCTTTGGACCACGCACAATGTTGACAACTTTCGCTTCAATGTTGAACGCCTTAAGCGATTCTTCAAGTTGAGCAGCCTTTCTGTTTTGCTCTTCTTCATAGTTGCCAGTGTCTGGAACTGGAGTTTTCAAAAGACTAAGTGGTGGCGGATTATATCTCACCCCAGGCATAGCAGTATTGAAATTAAAGTTACCAGAACTTGCAGGCTTTGGAGTAGATTGAACAACTGGTTTCAATTTAGTTATGTCTGTCATAATACCCTGATTTTGTCCAGGAATATTGTTTGTAACAGCCCTTGAACCTTCATAAGGCACATTTTCAACCTTTCTTGGAGTTTCAACCACTGCAGGCTTTTCTGGTTCAAGATTAAGTGTTTGATTAAACTCAAATGTTTCAGGCTCGCTTGAAACTTCTTCTTCCCTAGCATTTAGAAGTTTTGAAATCTCATCATCAATTTCAACATCTCCGTCACTGCCCAAGTTAAACTCAAATGGAGATTGTGTTTGAACTGGCTCAGCCTCAGGCTCTTCACTAATTTCCATTCCGCTTTGATATCTCTCATAAGCAGAAGAATAATCTTCAACTGGACTAGTTAAGTTTGGAACAACCAAGTTTTCTTGTGGTTGTTCAACAGGTTCAACCGCTTGAACAGTTGGTGCACCGAATGTGTCACTCATAAATCTCTTGCGGTATTCAGCCATTTCTTCTTCGCTATAAACATTTGGGAATGGCTCTGGTTTATAGAAATCGCTTGAAAACTCATATTGCTGTTGAGATTCATAGTTTGATGTTTGCTCATAGTTATAATTTTCAGTAATTTCTCCCGCAACATCTTCTGGCGAATAATTAAATTCTTGAGCTGCGCTGTTAAATTCAAAACTATTAAGTTCGTTCTCATTAACTTCAATCTCACCCGCAACACCTGAACTACTCATTTGATTAAATGAATATGCAGGAGCGCCATCACTTAAGGCATTTGCGTCGCTTTCAGCAACTTTCTTTCTAATTGCTTTATTTTTGAGTTTCTTGATGTTTTCTTGCTCAAACTTTCCATAGTTATTGTAGTCAACCAAAACACCAATGAAGATTGTGAGCATAATAACAAACAAAATAATTGTTCCCATTGCGCCAAGCAAGATTGAACAAAGTCCAACAACAATTGAGCCTGCCCCACCAAGAAGTGTAACTTTTGTGTTGTAAGAATATTTCAAATATTCCCCAAGACTTGATAGTCCAACAACCTTGTCGAGTTCTTTGTATGTTGAAATTGATTGAATCACCGCCAAAATGCTAAATAATATAACAAGCCAGTAAACAGTCGATTTCACATTTCTTGTATAGCTAAAGCCTAAGAACTTTGCTAGTTCAATAAGCATTAGCAAAATTAAAAGCGGATATGTTAAGTGTCCAAAGGTGCAAACAATAAATTTTCCAATAGGCAAAACACTTTTCATTAGCGAAAAAATGAATGCAAGAGAAAAGACAATGAGACCAATAAGGCTCAAAATCTTTTTTCTTGAAATTGAAACGTTACTATTTGCTGCCAAAATAAACCTCTCTTTAGTCCTCTAAAACAGAGTCTAATAAATCGTCATAATCTAAAACAACATCTTGACCAACATAGCAAACAAGCATCTTCTCGAAATCAAGGATTTCTTCCATAAGTCTGTTTGCGTCTTTGTTTGTCAAAACTTCAATTTTCAAACGTTCAGAGTTTTCACTGAATGTTTGTTTTGTAAGCGCAATTTGTTTTGCAGATAAAAGTGCGTGTTCCAAAACGTTATCACAGGTTGTAAGGAAGTTTGTAACAAAAACTCTCTTCTCTGTTTCAAACTCGTCACTAGCAATCTCTCTATCCTTAATGTCAGTTTTTAAAGCGTGAACAAAGTTATACAAATGGTCAACTGCAAAATCATAGTCTGCAGTAATTTCAAAAGCGATACTACCATTATTAGCATAATACTTTGTTTTAATCTTAGTGTCGAAGTAATAGTTTTGGTTTGAAAGCGCAAGTTTAATATGTCTAATCAAAATTGGCTTAACGATTTCAATCAAATACTTTTCCTTTTCTTTGAATGAAACTGTTGGGAACACAACTGAAATACGTGTTTGGTTAAGTCTTTTAATTCTACCCTTACAGTCTCCAACAAAGTTGTCAACAGCAGAAACGTATTTGAGTTTTTTGTATTCTTTTTCTTCGTCTTTCATTCTGTCAAAGAAATGAAGTTTCACAAGGTCATAGATTTCATCTTGGGCAACATCACCAACAACAGAAATGATTGTGTTTCTTGGAGTAAAGATTCTGTCTAAATAGTCTTTAGCATCAAGTGACCTAAATCTTGAAACCGAAATATTTGTTCCTGATTTTGGGTTAGCAAGACCAGTTCTGTAGTAAAGAGTTGTATTAATGAGCCTATCAAGAACATATGCTGGGTTTTCAGACAAAAGTGCAACTTGCGACAAAAGCATCTTTCTAACCTTTTCACCATTTTCAAGCGAGAAAGTTGTGTCAAACGCAATTTCAGCCAAAAGTGAAACTGCAACAGGAACGCTTTCTTTTGGGCAAACCGCACTAATAGTGATGCTTTCCTTTGAGTTGTGAGGAGTTAAAACAATACCATTTGACTTCGCATAGTTCATAAGTGCTTCGTGAGTTGAGTGTTTCTTTGTTCCCATAAGCATAATCTTAGTCAAATAATCACTGATACCACTTTGATAGTTTTTTTCAGACTGTGTTCCACCAGCAATGTGCAAAACTACACACGCAACCTTCTTTTCTTTCTTTGGAACACACACAAGTCTAAGTCCGTTTGAAAAAGTATTAAGTGCCATAAAATTCTCCACCTATATAAATATAATATTACACATACATTATATAACAAAAAAATCCGTCAGCAAAACGGATTTTGTATATTTTTAAAACTTTGTAATAATTTTTTGACATTTTTAGGTGACTAGCTACCCCACATCAAACCCCAGCGTTTTTGATACCGATACAAGATTGAAATTATGATTTTTCGCATATTCAATAATGCTTTCAAGTGCCTCAGCCGTATTTTTTGTTGGGTGCATCAAAACTAAATCCCCACCAGACATATTAGTAACCGCCCTGTTATAAATCACTTTCGTGTCGTGGTCACGCCAGTCAATCGTGTCTTTTGTCCACATAATGGTCTTATATCCCAAAAACTCAGCCGCCTTTATTGTATTTGAATTATAAGAGCCTGATGGCGGCGCAAAAAGTTCCATTTCCAGACCCAGTTTAGTCTTCACAATCTCGTGACAAACCTGAATTTCTGTGAGATTATCCGTGTAAGACAACTTCCCTTGGTCTTTGTGCTTAAACCCGTGGCTTGCAATCTCGTGACCATTATCAAAAATACGCCTGAGCAGTTTTTCATTCTCACTCGCCCAAGTTCCACCGACAAAAAATGTTGTTTTTATGCCGTGCTTTTTGAAAATATCCAACATTTTCTCAAGGTGTTCATTGCCCCAATAAACATTAACCATAAGCGAAACATTGTTTGATGCTTTATCTCCTGCATAAATTGCACCATTAAACTCACTGTTTGCAGCCTCTTTTGTCTCACTTTTTTCAAAACCCCAAAACGGCAAAAACGTGAAAATAACGAAAGTTGCGATTATTATGTTAGACATAATACCCATAAATAACTTTTTGTTTTTAATCATAGTAAAATATATGCAACAAGTTTTCAAAATAATAAAAAAACTTACACATTTCGTGTAAGTTTTTTGTTTAATTAACCTTCGATTTTCTTAACAAGTTTAAGGTCTACTCTGCCTTTCTCGTCAACTTTGATAACTTCAACTTCAACTTTGTCGCCGATTTTAACAACATCTTCAACTCTTTCAACTCTCTTTGTAGAAAGTTTAGAAATATGAATCATACCGTCGCAAGTTGATGAAATTTCAACAAAAGCACCAAATTGCATAATTCTAACAACTGAACCTGTGTATCTTTCACCAATTTCTGGAACGAACACAATGTCTTCAATGATAGCTTTTGCAGCGTTGCAATCTTCAATATTTGCTGAAGAAACCATAACTGTTCCGTCATCTTCAATATCAATCTTAACGCCAGTTTTTTCGATAATCTTGTTGATTGTCTTTCCGCCTTGACCAATAACTTCGCCGATTTTTTCAGGATTAATCTTGAAAGTGATAATCTTTGGAGCATATTTGCTTAGTGACTCTCTTGGCTCAGCGATAGTAGCAAGCATCTTATCCATAATTTCAAGTCTGCCTTCTCTAGCTTGAGCAAGAGCAGTTGTCAAGATATTCTTGTCAATACCTCTAATCTTGATATCCATTTGGATAGCAGTGATACCTTTCTTAGTTCCTGCAACTTTAAAGTCCATATCGCCGAAGAAGTCTTCGAGACCTTGAATATCTGTCAAAACTACAACTTTGCCAGATGCATCGTCTTTAATAAGACCCATAGCAACACCAGCAACTGGAGCCTTGATAGGAACACCAGCGTCCATAAGTGAAAGTGTTGAAGCGCAAACAGATGCCATTGAAGATGAACCATTTGAACCCAAAACTTCAGAAACAAGTCGTAAAGCGTATGGGAATTCTTCTTCGCTTGGAATAACTGGAAGAAGTGCTCTTTCAGCAAGTGCACCGTGACCAATTTCACGACGACCTGGAGACTTAAGGTTTCTAGCCTCACCTGTTGCATATGGTGGCATATTGTATTGGTGAATATATCTCTTATAAGAATCTTCACTATCATCTAAGCCATCAATTCTTTGTGCTTCAGAAATTGTAGCAAGTGTCAAACAGTTCAAAACTTGTGTTTCACCACGAGTGAACACACCAGTTCCGTGAACTCTAGGAAGAACACCAGCTTCGCACCAAATTGGACGAATTTCTTTTGTTTGTCTGCCGTCTGGACGAGCAGAACGTTCAATAATGTTCTTTCTAACGATTTCTTTTTGCATTTTGTAAAGAAGTTCGTCAACTTCTTGTTCTCTTTCTTCGTATTTTTCAGCAAAGTGTTCTCTGCAGTCTTCTAAAACTGCTTGAATTCTGTCGTTATAAGCAACTTTGTCAGCAAGTGGTTCCATTGCAGCTTTAAGATTTTCAGTAACGTAATCACGAACATCTTTTTCAACATCTTCACCAATGTGGAAAAGTTCAACATCTTTCTTTGGTTTTCCTGTGTCAGCAGCGATATCTTCAATGAACTTAACGATTTCTTTGATATATTCGTGAGCAAACAAAATACCATTTGTCATTTCTTCTTCGCTAACTTCGTGAGCGCCAGCTTCAACCATCAAGATAGCCTCTTTAGTTCCTGAAACGATTGTGTGCATAGCACTTCTTTCTTGTTCTTCAAGGGTTGGGTTGATAACGTATTTTCCGTCAATCATACCAACAAGAACAGAACCTGTTGGGCCTGCAAATGGGATATCTGAAACTGAAAGTGCAACAGATGAACCAATCATAGCCAAGATTTCTGGTGCATAGTCTGGGTCAACAGAAAGAGCTGTTGCAACAACCGCTACATCATTATAGAAACCTTTTGGGAAGAGTGGACGAATTGGTCTGTCAATAAGTCTTGAGTAAAGGATAGCTTGGTCGCTAGCTCTACCTTCTCTTTTCTTGTATCCGCCTGGGAATTTTCCAACGGCATACATTTTTTCTTCAAAGTCAACACAGAGTGGGAAGAAATCTGCGCCTTCTCTAGCCTTGTCACTCATAGTAACGTTAACCATAATAACGGTATCGCCACATCTAACTTGACAAGTTCCATTAGCTTGGCCACAGTATTTACCTGTTTTAACAATAATGTCTTTGCCAGCTAGGTTTAATTTGTATTCTTTTTCTTCAGCAAACATAATTTACTCCTTAATTTTTATGAAAAAACGGGATAGGAAAAAATCCCACCCCCCTTTTTTGAATTATTTTCTAATATTTAACTTAGCAATTAAATCTCTGTAACCATCAATGTTTGTATTCTTCAAATATTCAAGAAGACCACGTCTACGACCAACAAGTTGCATAAGACCACGACGAGAGTGGTTGTCTTGTTTGTTTGACTTCAAGTATTCTGTTAAATTGTTGATTCTTTCTGTTAAAAGAGCAATTTGAACATAAGGTGAACCTGTGTCATTTTCAGAAGTAGCGAATTCTTTGATGATTTCTTGCTTTCTTACTTTATCCATTCTAACTTTTTCCTCCATACATATTTGCCAGTTCTCGAGCTTACTAAACCGGAAAAAAGAAATTTAGCTCTCTCAAACGGTACGCCAATATTCTATCATATTAGCAAAAAATTGTAAAGTGTATTTTAAAAATTTTTAGTCAAAACTACGATTTATGCTCTTAACATCTTCAAGTTTTTCAAGTTTTTCGATAATTTTGCTAATTTCGTCTTTATCTTTAACCTTTAATGTGATTTCAAACTCACATTTCATATTAATTTTCTTAGCAACAATTCGGCTAAGGTTATATGAATCATCTGCAATCGACTGCAAAATCTTTGCACCAAAACCGATTGAGTCTTTTCCAACAATTTTAAGGTTAACGTCAAAGAGTTCTGTTGCTTTTTTCTTCCAAATCGCCTTGCAAATTCTGTCAGCCTCAAAGTTTTTAAGGTTGATGCAGTTTGCTGTGTGAATTGAAAGGTTTGTTTTTGATTTAACCGCAACAATATCGTCACCAAACACTGGACAACAACATTTTGAATAAATCACACTTGACGCAAAGTCAACGCCTTCAGCCTCAAATGACGCATTCTTTAAAACATTGTTTTTAAGGTCGTTTTTGGTAATATATCCAACGATTTGTTGAAGAGTGACACCCTTATAGCCAATGCTTGCATACATATCATCGATTGACGAATAGTTAAACTCAACCTTTATTTCAGGATAAACCGTGAGGATTGATTTTAACTCATATCCAAGCCCCATAAGTTCCTTTGAAAGCATTTTCTTTCCAAGTTCAATGTTTTCTTTTGTAAGGTTTCTGTTAAAATACTCTCTCAGCCTCTTTCTAGCCGAAAAAGTCTTAACAACTTTAAGCCAACTTCTGCTTGGAGACTTATTCTCGTCAGAGGTGATAATTTCAACAACATCGCCGTTTTTGAGTGTCGAAGCAAGCGACATTTTCTTTCCGTTAATGTTGCAACCAACCGCATTATGACCAATCTTTGTGTGCACCGCATAAGCAAAGTCAAGAGCAGTTGGCTCATTTGACTCAATGTTGATAGGCTTAAAGTTTGGTGTAAACACCCAAGTTACATTTGAAGAAAGGTCTGTTTTAATTGCATCAATAAATGATGTTGTGTGTTCACTTTCTTCCCTTTCGCCGTAAATGATGCTTTTCAAAATATTATATTTTTCAAAGTTAACATCAAATTCTTCTTCATCATCTTTGTTGTTCCAGAATGACAAAATGCCGTATTCGCAAACATTGTTCATTTCAGGAGTTCTAATCATAACCGAGAACACAATTCCGCTTTCTTTTGACATAACCAAGGTGTGGAGTGACTTATAACCATTTCTCTTTGGTGAAGCAATAAAGTCCTTCACTTGTGACGGAACAGGCTTGAAGTTTTTGTGAATAATTCCAAGAGTTCTATAACAGTCATCAACGGTTGGAACCATAATTCTAACCATCATAAGACCTCTCGCCTTTCCAAATCCTTGAACCTTGCTCTTTTTGTAAAGCGAATAATATTTTTCTGGCCACCAAATAACATCTGGCTGAATGCCATTTTCCTTGAGCGCATCTTTAATGATATGCTCAACTTCTTCAATACTTTTTGCGTGTTTAGCAAGTTTTTTGTCTTGATAAGCCTTGATTTCAACATATTCTTCAGGGTTTAAACACTTGAAAGTGAGCGATTCAAGTTCTGCCCTAATGTTTCTAAGACCAATACGCTCCGCAATAGGAATAAAGAGCTCTTGAGTCTCTTGAGAAATCGCAATTTGTCTGTGTCTAGCCAAAAACTCAATGGTTCTCATATTATGCAAGCGGTCCGCAAGTTTAATGAAAATTACTCTCACATCTTCGCCCATTGCAAGCAAGAGTCGTTTGATGCTATCGTTCTCATTAAGTTTGTCAGTTTTTGACAATGACGCAATTTTTGTCACACCGTCAACAAGTTTTGCAACAGTCTTTCCAAACTTTTTCTCAATAGTTTTTAAAGATATTTCAGTGTCTTCAACAACATCGTGCAAAAGTGCCGCAATGATTGTTGAATAGTCCATATTGTTGTCAATCAAAATTTGCGCAACAGAAATCGGGTGAATAATATAAGGTTCACCACTCTTTCTAACAATTCCCTCGTGAGCGTCTGTTGCAAACTGATACGCCTCAAAAATCTTGTCTTGATTCTTTGG
>SVHI01000006.1 GCA_015055905.1 Clostridiales bacterium
TATGGTTCAGGTGAAAGAGTTGTGCTCACACTTGGTTCAAACCTTACAGTAACATCACAAACAGCAAACTGTGTATACATTAAAGGAGCAGGAGCAAATCTTGTAACAAGTGCAAACTTAACATCTCATAGTGTAAGATATGCAGCAATTCAAGGAAATGGAAACCTTTCAAGCAGAATTGAAAGCATTACAATCGCAGGTGGTTTGGTTTATAGTGTATACAATCACGCAATCTATGCACCACAAACAGGAACAATCAATATTACTGGTGGAGAAATTAAGGGAACAACAGCCCTTTATGTAAAGAGCGGAAACGTTAATATTTCAGGTGGTAAATTTATTGCTACTGGTGTATATGGTGAATATGTTTACAATGGAAATGGTGGCTGTAACACAGGTGATGCTCTTGTAATTGACTCTTGTGGTTATCCAGGTGGATATCCAGTTGTAACAATCACTGGTGGAACATTTGAAGTTGCTGATTCAAAATCACACGGAATTGCTTATTACATTTATGACGGAAACAATGCTGTTGTAAATGCTCCAAATTATGCAATTTTCTGGCTTCCAGTTGCAGCTCAATAAAATAATAAAAAGATGGAATTTCTTCCATCTTTTTTTGTGCCTAAAATCATAAGTTTTTTGGCTTTACATCTAGAAATGCGAGTGTTAGTGTGGTATAATTAAAGGGTAGGAGAAAACTTATGGAAACATTGCTTGCAATCGATGGTGGTGGAACAAAAACTGAAGTTTTGCTTGCCACAACATCAGGAAAAGTTTTAGCGAAAAAAGTTTATGACGGAACAAACCTAAATAGTGTTGGTATTGAAAAGGCGTTTGGAATACTTGAAACTGCACTTATGGATTTTTCTGGCATTGCTCTTGAAAATGGTATGACACTTGCTGGCATCTATTTTGGTCTTGCCGGTGGCGTTAATGGAAACCATCAAGAACTTGTTTATAGTTATTTTAAAAACAAATATTTTAGAGACATTCCATTTTCGAATGCTGGCGACGACCTTAACTCTATTAACGTTGGTGTAAAAAACGCACCAAATGGCATTGCGGTTATTGCGGGAACTGGCTCGAATGTTATGCTCAAAAAAGACGGCTTTGTTCTTCCAAACCCACAACTTAGTGGTTGGGGATATTTGTTTGATAATGGTGCGAGCGGTTTTGATTTTGGCAGAGACGCAGTTCTTGCAGCAAAAGCGGAGTATAACGGAACAGGAAAACCAACCCTCATCACACAAATGCTTGAAACTAAACTTAAGAGTTCAGTGTTTGATTCACTTGAAGAAATTTATCAAAAAGGACCAAGATTTGTTGCAGGGCTTGCGCCTATTGTGTTTGATGCGTATCGCGCGGGCGACAGAGTTGCTGGGGAAATTATTTTGAAACAAATTATGAATGTTGCAAATATGATTAACACTGGTCACGAAATTATTGGAAAAGAAAACGACGCAAAAGTTGGTCTTGTTGGTGGAATTTTTGCTCACGAAAAAACAATCTTTGAGCCAAATCTCAAAAAGATGATTTCGCCAAAACTTTCTATTGAATTTCCAAAAGAATCACAAATTTATGGTGCGTTGATGGAGGCTGCAAAAAACGCAGGCGTTTATGCCAATGACGAATTTTTGAAAAATTTCAATCAAACTTATGGTGCTCCAGTTTTGGACACTCCAGCATCACAAAAGGAATAAAATGAAGGCATATCGTGATAGATATGCCTTTTTTGATATAAATTTTAATAATTTTTGCGTTTTTGTTAAAACCATTTTGAGAAATTTTGTTTTGGGTGCTACAATTAAGTCGGGGAGTGATATTTATGAGTGAAACTCAAGGAACAAAAAAGATTGGTGTATTTATTGCGAGGTTTCAACCTCTTCACAAGGCGCACGTTTATGTGATTGAAAAGGCACTAAAAGAATGTGACAAGGTTGTGATTATGCTTGGCAGCAGCAATAAAGAAAATATGCCAAGAAATCCGTTCAACTTTAGGCTTAGAAAAGAGTTGTTGTCGGAGTCGCTCAGCAATAATCACGATATGACAAAAATACAAATCTATCAATTTCCTGATTGGTCGGAAGAAAATTTAGTGACTGACGACCACGTTTGGGGACACTATTTGTATTATAATATTGTTTCAAGAATCAATCAAAAAAACTTCACGCTTTATTATAGCGACAACCCAGACATTGTTAGGAATTGGTTTGATGATGAAGTTTCGAGATACATCTCATTTTGTTTTTTGAACAGACAAAAGGTTTTTGATGGGCTTTCTTCAACAAAGATTAGAGAGGCGCTATTAAACTTTACTGAAAAAGATAAAAAATATCTCTATAAGTTTTTGCCAGAAGCGGTTTTCGATAGGGTTGAAGAACTTAGAGATATTATTGTAAAGGTTCACAAAAACCCAAAGAAAGATTTTACAATGAAATAGAGGAGATAAAACTTATGAATATGTTAGGTATGGCAATCGCTGCAAAGGGCTTAAATGAAATGTCTAGAAGAAGCGGCAGGGGCGGTGGATATTATGGTCCAAGTGAACCAACTGAAGAAGAGTATTTTTTAGGTGATTGTTTATCTATTATTAGGGAATGTGCAAAAATGCCCGCAACTGAAGACACAATCATTCCTGTTTCAACAACAAGAAAAAGAACACGTGCTGAAAAGAAAAAGGGAGTTCCTAAAGAAGAAACTCGTGAAATTTATATCGCACAAATCAATCCAAGAGGTGTGGGGTTTGAAGGAATTGAAACTCACACAGGTCTTTCACCGGTTATTGGTATGATTGATAATGATAAAATGTTTGTTTATTCAACAAGCCCAGAGCATCTTGAGATTTTTGTTATTGAAGAATATGCTTATGACCATATGGGTGATTATTTCTATAGAACTGGCAATGTTGCAAAAGACGGTCTCAGCCCAGACTTTGAAGAAATTAGAACAAAAATTGTTCGTGTTTATAATTCGAGAAGAGTTGAGCCACAAGCAGGATTCACAACCAAGCCAGACCAAAAATCTTTCAGTGTTAGAGAAAATTGGATAAAGGTTGCTGACATCGTTGGAGCAAAGCGCAGAGCGTGCTTGGAAAGAAATAAAGAACCAAATGCAGAGCAAATGGGTGAATAAAAATTTAAAAATAAAAAAGACATACCGTGTGGTATGTCTTTTTGTTTGTCCTTATTATTGTTTTTGTGATGCTCTTGCGGCTTCGATTGCTTTGAGTTCTTCAAGTGATTTTGAAAGAAGTTCTCTGTTTTCTTCCATAAGAGCGATGTTAATTTTGTATGATGGCAAGTTTGTTGAAAGGTCATTTTGAACATTAAAATATTCAAGGTCGTGACAGATTTCTTCAAACTCTTGCGCTTCCATTTCACTTTGTGGGTTCAAGTATCTTGACATTGCTGAATAAAGGAATTCACCTTGATTGTTATATTCTTCGCCTTTAGCACAGTCTAAGCATCTTTCAATAACTTCAATTCCAAGTGTTTTTGTGTCAGCCTCTTCTGGTGAAAGTGTTGTTCTTGTTGAAAATTTGAACAACAAGTCGCCGCGTTTGAAAACTGCATATTCAACATAGTCTGGGTTTGGATTGTGTGCGCCTCTGTCGTGTCCTCTAGAAACTTTTTTAACCAAGCAAATGTCATTTTTATCTAAAACATCTCTTGCTTCTTTTTCAATTAAAATTTGTGGCATATTTTTGCCCTCCCTTGATTTATTGCATAATAATTATATCATTAAATAACTCGCTTGTAAATAGGGAATTTTAAATTTGTTGCGAGTCTAGGTAGTTGCCAAAAGTGAAACTTTATGTTATTATCTTGAAGAAATAAAGAGGTGTTATGTTTAAGTTTGTTAAAGCAAAGTCGTGCATAATTATATCCTTAAGTTGCATTTTTATGGCTTTTGGAATTTATAATGTTCATTCGCTCTCTGGAGTAACAGAGGGTGGTGTTTTGGGTGCAACACTTTTGCTTGATAATTGGTTAGGTTTGAGCCCTGCGATTTCAACCATTGTCTTGAACATAATTTGTTATTTTGTTGGCTGGAAAGTTCTTGGAAAAGAATTCTTGTTCTATTCGGGTTTTGGAACAATCGTTTATTCGGTTTCTTATGGTGTGTTTGAAATGATTGGTCCTGTATTTCCAGGGATTGCTAACTTGCCGTTAGTTGCCGCACTTGTTGGTGCAATTTTTGTGGGTGTTGGTGCAGGTTTCTGCGTTAGAGAACAATGTGCGCTTGGAGGTGACGATGCACTTGCGATGGCAATTTCAAAACTTACAAAAATTCGTATCCAATGGCTCTATCTTGTCAGCGACTTGACCGTTTTGTTGTTGTCGCTCACATATATTCCGCTTTCAAAGATTGTTTATTCGGTTTTAACTGTAATTATTTCTGGACAAATTATAGGCTTTATTGAAAGGTTTGGAAAGAAAGAAGAAACAAAAAATCAAAATAAAGAAAAAGTTTAAAGATAGCCTGCTGGGGCTGTCTTTTTTTGCCTAAAAAAGGTTGTTTGTTTAGGGTTCAAAATTTGCGAAATTTAGGGCAAATTTTCAAGGTTTTTGATTTGTTGACAAATAAAAATTAACTATATAGAATGAAACTAGGCACTAATCTTTTAGTAAAAAAGGGGGTATTTTTTATGGAAAAATTAAGAGTTGGTGTTATCGGTTGCGGCCGAATTTCTGTTAGACATTTTTTGCCGATAAAGGCAATAGAAGAACTTGAACTTGTGGCTTGTTGTGACAATAAACCAGAGCGCGCGGATGCGGCAGCAAAGGAATATGGAATTAAAGCATATTATTCTTATGAAGAAATGATTGAAAACGAAAACCTTGATGTGGTTCACTTGTGTTTGCCACACTATCTTCACTCAAAAGTTGCTATCTTTGCGTTTGAGCACGGCGTTAACGTTCTCACTGAAAAGCCTATGGACGTTGATTATGAAAGTGCAAAAAGAGCGGTTGATTTTGCTAAAGAGAAAAATTTAATGTTTGGAGTAATTTTTCAATGTCGTTACACCGAACCTGCAAAGCTTGTAAAAAAAGCCGTTCAAAGTGGAAAACTTGGCAAAATTTTATCGGTTCGTTCAGTTCTCACTTGGAATCGTTCAGATGATTATTATGACAGCAGTGACTGGAAGGGCACTTGGGACAAAGAGGGTGGCGGCGTTGTTATTGACCAAGCGATTCACTCTATTGACCTTGTGAACTGGATGGTGGATAGCGAGGTTGAAAGTATTAGTTGTTCTATGCACAACCACGGACACAAAAAAGTTAATGTTGAAGACACCGCTGAAGGACTTATAACTTATAAAAATGGCACCAAATATGGCTTTTATTGTATGAATAACTATTCAGCAGATGAGCCAATAGAAATTAGAATGGTATGTGAAAAAGGCAAGGTTGTGTTTGGTTATCACGACGCATTGATTACTTATAACGACGGAACCACAGAAGACGCTCACGAAGAACAAGTTAAAAAAGCTGATGGTGGAAAAGATTATTGGGGTTCTTGGCATATTCGCCAAATTCGTCAATTCTACAACGCTTTGCAAGGCAGAGAAGAACTTGAAATTAGCGGTGAAGAGGCTCTTAAAATTCACAAACTTATTATGGATATTTATGAAGTTGGCGGAATGAAAAAGTAAAATAAAAGGCAGGGGACACCTGTCTTTTTTTGTTGAATTTTGTAAAAAGTTTGCGGGACCTTTTTATTTATTTGACAAAATGCTCGGGGGGGGGGTATGATTTAATCAGCGAAAAGCAAAAATTTTTATAAAGGAGAAAAGAGTATGAAAAACAAATTTATGCGTGGACTTTTGGCAGTTTGTATGGCTTTCACTTGCGTGTTCGGTTTAGCAGCTTGTGGCGAAGACCCAGCAGACCCACCAGCAACCCCAGCAGCCCCTGCAATGACATTTACTGTTAATGAAGAGGTTGTTGCTGATGCAAGTGATGTTATGGCTGACCTTAAAATGATTCATAACAACTTCCCATCAGAAAACACAGAATTCACATTAGAGGAAATGCTTGCAGATTCACAATTCCAAGCATTCCCAGGATTTAGTGAATTCACTTATTATGTCGAGATTGGAACAGTTGCAAACGTTACTAGCGTTGACTCAATCACAGTTGGTTCAAAATTCCTTAAAGACCAAACATTTGAATTGTCAATCGGTAGAAACAACCACCTCACAGCAAAAGTTTATTATGTAGAAGATAATAAAGTTTATGTTGCTGCTCCAGTTGTTGTTTTCGAAGCTGTAAACCTTGCTGAAATCAAAATCAATGATACAAAATTTGATGTTGACACAGAACTCACAGCAGTTGCAGGTGAAGTTGAAACAATCGCTTTCGAAACAGCAAGCAGCACAGTTGCAGCTGGCGAAAATGCAGGCGAATATGACGTTGTTGTTAAAGAAGCAAACAACCCAATCTTGCTCACATTTGATGGTGTGACATCAGAAGATTTCGTAGTTGTTAAGAAAGTTATCGGTGATGAAGTTTCTTATGCTATTTCTGAAGTTAGAGCATCTAACAAATTGGCTGTTTATCCAGTTCCATATAGTGCTGACCCATTAACAGAAGCTTATGATGCTTATAACGGCACAACAAGAGAATATTCAATCTATGTTCTTGATGGAAGTGTTTACACAATCACATTAAACATTGAAGTTGACCGTACTTAATCAATTTCGAAAAAAAAGTCCTATTAGGGTGACCTAATAGGACTTTTCTTTACAATGAAATTGTGTTTATATTTTTGTTGTGATATAATAAAATTATGAATATTAGAAGATATGAAATTGGTGATAGAGAAAAGGTAAAACAGTTGCTTATTGAACTTCAAGAGTATGTTGTTGAGATTGACAAATTTCAACTCAACACGATTGCGGCGTCTTATCGTGAAGATTATTTTAAGTATATGATGAGAGACTGCGAATTGAGTCAAGGCAGAATTTTTGTTGCGGAAGAAGACAAAAAGATTGTTGGCTTTATTGCGGGACACGTTCAAACATACACAGAAAGAGACAAACTTGATTACATTTGCCCTAAAAAAGGTGTTATTGCGGAACTTATTGTCAGCAAAGATTCAAGGAGCAAAGGCACAGGAAAACTTCTTCTTGATAAAATGGAAGAATATTTCAAATCTATTGATTGCGAGTTTATTCAATTAGATGTGTTTGCTTATAACGATGTTGCAAAAAAATTCTACGCAAAAAATGATTATGAAGAAAGAATGACGACATTGTTTAAGAAACTAAAATAGATTTGTGTCTATAATTTTATTTGGAGATAAAAATGGAGAAGGCAAAGGTTTATTTTACAAAAAACATCACACCTGAAGCGGTTGTTGAGATATACAAAAAACTTAATGCAAACCTTGATGGACGAGTTGCGGTTAAACTTCACTCCGGCGAAAAGGGAAATCAAAACTATATTAAGCCAGAATTTGTTAAGCCAATTATTGACTTTGTTAAAGGAACCGTGGTTGAATGCAACACCGCATATCCAGGTGCAAGGAACACCACTGAAAAACATAAGACGCTTATGAAAGAACATAGGTGGGCAGACTTTTTTGATGTGGATATTTTGGATGAAAGCGGCGACCTTGTGTTAGAAATTCCAAACGGAAAGGTTCTTGATAAAAACTATGTTGGAAAAAATCTTGAAAACTATGATTCAATGCTTGTGTTGTCTCATTTTAAAGGGCACCCAATGGGTGGCTATGGTGGGGCAATCAAACAACTTTCAATAGGTTGTGCATCGTCAGCAGGCAAGTGTTGGATTCACTCTGCGGGGGCAACAACTGAGCAGTCTAAAGTATGGAAATTGAAAAACGACCAAACGAAATTTTTAGAGTCTATGGCAGACTCTGCTGGTTCGATTGTTGAATATTTCAAAGATAAGGTTGCATTCATAAACATTATGTGCAATTTGTCAGTTGATTGCGATTGTTGTGCGGTTGCTGAAGACCCTTGTATGAATGATATTGGAATTTTGGCGTCGCTTGACCCTGTTGCGGTTGACCAAGCGTGCATTGATTTGGTTTATAATTCAACCGACAGCGGAAGAGACCATTTGGTTGAAAGAATTGAAAGCAGAAATGGTCTTCACACAATCGAAGCCGCAGTTGCTCTTGGCATTGGTTCAAAAGATTATGAACTTATTAATATTGACTAAAAAAAGACATACCATTTGGTATGTCTTTTTTTGATGTTTAAATTACAATAAGTGCGGCAACTACTACTAGAATTGCGTTTATTACAAAAGAAATGATATTTTTCTTTTTTGAACTGTTGCGAATTTTAGAAATTTGTTGTCTTACATTTGCTTTTTTTGCATTGCTGCCAATTTGCACTTCTGGATAAGATACGAAATCTTTAATGTTATCAACATTCTCGAGTGATTTTTTGTATGAATCATAAACCACAGTTTGTTTTGGATTGATTAGCGAATAAAGTTTCATAAGTCTAAATGGTGGTATGATTACATTCAAAAAGAAACTTAAAACAACATAGGCTGGTATTAGCCACAATCTATATTGATGCACATTAAGTTGAGGAATGTAAATGTTCAATACGACAGCCGCTGCGATAAGCAAAATTGCGGTGATTGGGAATGAAATGTAGAGGGTTGAATTGTATTTAATTTTGTTTCTCTTTGTGATAATTTCACTTAATCTTGGTTGCAATGAATGGAAGAGTGATAAAATATACTCTTTTAATGTGGTTACTTCAGCCTCTGCGTTTGAACCAGAGATGTTATAAGACACATACTCTTCTGCGAACCTAACATAAACGTCTTGTTCAATTCTGTTTGCTGGGTCAAAAGTGTAGTCGTCGGCTTTGTAATATTTTTTATAAGTTATGTGCATATTGATTGAAACTGATTCAATAATAGCAAATCCGTGGTGGGTTAGGGAACTTAAGAACTCGTCCACTGGTTTGTTGGTGTAACTAGAGCCGTCTTTGTAGTTAATATCCACAGTTAAAGTTGCATAGTCGCGCTTATTGTGGAACTCTTTTCTAACAAATTCTGGATAGTTGTCAGGGTAGTTTAGTTCTTGACGTTTTTGTGACCAAGCCTTATATTCATTTTCTTCTTCTTGAATAAGAGCCTCAGTGGCTTCAAAGTCTTTTTGTTTATCCAAAAAATAATCGTTTAAATAATTAACTATTTTAATAATATCATTTTGTTCAACAATGACGTTTTTAATTTCTTCCATAAAATAATTCCTCTTGATGTTATAAATATAGCATCTAAACGAAAAATAGGCAAACCAAATTTCCTTTTAACGAGAATTTAACGAAAGAAAAAAGAGAACCGAACTTCGGTTCTCTTTTTGATTGGTTGCGGGGGGAGGACTCGAACCTCCGACCTTTGGGTTATGAGCCCAACGAGCTGCCAACTGCTCTACCCCGCGATATAGGTCTTTTGTTTTTACAACATAATTATATTACACTAATTTAATTTTTATGTCAATAGTATGACAAGAAAATTTTTATTTTTTGAATAGGGTAGGGTTTAAAATAAAAAAAGGAAGAACGTTTTGTTCTTCCTTAAATCATTCTAAGTTTGATTTCGTTTGTTTTGAGAGTTTCAGGAACATTGATTATTCTTTGGTTTGATGAGCCTCTAAACTTGAGTGACAAGTTTTTAAGGTCTTCAACAAATTCGCCGTCAACCAAGGTGTCGATGTATGAAAGCATTTCGTCGGTGTGTTCGCATCTTGCTCTGCTTTCTTTTAAAAGCTCGTTGTCTAAAGTATAGCCTGAATAACACCAGATGTTTTTTGTGTCGCCGTAGGTTTCACGAACACGGCGAAGGAGTTTTACAAGTTCGGCTTGGTTTTGTGGTTCCATTGGCTCTCCGCCAAGCAAGGTTAAACCCTTAATATAGCTAGGTTTAAGCATTTCAATTATTTGGTCTTCAGTTTCTTTTGTGTATTGTTTGCCATAACAAAAGTTCCAAGTTTCAGGGTTGAAACAGTTTTTGCAGTGATGTGTGCAACCCGAAACAAAGAGAGACACTCTAACGCCTTCGCCGTTTGCTATATCAGTATTTTTAATCTCGCCGTAATACATAGGTTTGCTCCTTTATTATTATAGGTGCAAAACTCTTTCTCTAATTTCTTGAGTTCTGCCTTGGTTCCAGAATTGTGAACCGATGTAGCCGCAAGTTCTTCTTGCAACGTTCATTTTTGTTTGGTCAGTGTTTCCACAGTTTGGACATTTCCAAATGAGTTTGGTGTCTTCTTCGTGGATTTGAATTTCGCCGTCATAACCGCAATTCATACAATAGTCTGATTTTGTGTTAAGTTCGGCATACATAATGTTGTCGTAGATAAATTTCATAACTTCCAAAACTGCAGGAATGTTGTTTTGCATATTTGGAACTTCTACATAAGAAATAGCGCCACCAGGTGAAAGTGCTTGGAATTCACTTTCAAGTTTAAGTTTTGTGAATGCGTCAATTGGTTCTGTTACGTGAACGTGATAACTGTTTGTGATGTAGTTCTTGTCAGTAACGCCTTCAATTACGCCAAATCTTTGTTGTAAACATTTTGAGAACTTGTATGTTGTTGATTCAAGTGGTGTGCCGTATAATGAATAGTCAATATTTTCAGCTTCTTTCCACTTCTTTGTATACTCGTTGAGTTTTTTCATAATCTCAAGACCGAGTTCTTTGCCTTCTGGCTCAGTGAGTTTCTTTCCAGAAAGTGCATAAACTGTTTCCCAAAGACCTGCATAGCCAAGTGAAATGGTTGAGTAGCCTCCGTGAAGGAGTTTGTCGATTGTTTCGCCTGGTTTGAGTCTTGCGAGAGCGCCGTATTGCCAAAGGATTGGAGCGGCGTCTGAAGTTGTGCCTGAAAGTCTTTCGTGTCTGCATTGGAGACCTTTGTGACAAAGTTCCATTCTTTCATCAAAGATTTTCCAGAATTTTTCTAAGTTTCTGTCTGCTGAAAGGGCAATATCGATAAGGTTGACAGTTACAACGCCTTGGTTGAAACGTCCATAATATTTTGCATTGCCGTTTTCGTCAACAAATGGTGTTAAGAAACTTCTGCAACCCATACAGGTGTAGCAGTGACCATCACCGTTTTTGTCAACTTTAAGTTCAAGCATTTTCTTTTCAGAAATATAGTCAGGAACCATACGTTTTGCTGTGCATTTTGCAGCAAGTTCTGTTAAATAGTAATATTCACTGTCTTCGTGAATGTTTTGTTCTTCCAAAACATAGATGAGTTTTGGGAATGCTGGGGTAATATAAACACCTTTTTGGTTCTTTACACCTTGAATTCTTTGTTTGAGTGTTTCCTCAATCATAATTGCAAGGTCTTTCTTTTCTTGTTCATTTCTTGCTTCGCCAAGATACATAAACACAGTGATGAATGGTGCTTGACCATTGGTTGTCATCAAAGTTACAACTTGGTATTGAATTGTTTGGATACCGCGGTTGATTTCTTCACGAACCTTTGATTCAACGATTTGGTTTAATTGTTCTTCTGAAACATCAATTCCAAGTTCTTTGAATTCTTTTTCAGTGTTTTTTCTAAATTTCTTTCTAGAAACATCAACAAATGGTGCGAGGTGGGTGAGTGTGATTGATTGACCGCCATATTGGTTGCTGGCAACTTGCGCAATAATTTGTGTTGCAATGTTACAAGCGGTTGAGAATGAATGTGGTCTTTCAATCATTGTTCCAGAAATAACTGTTCCGTTTTGAAGCATATCTTCAAGGTTCACAAGGTCGCAGTTGTGCATTCTTTGTGCAAAATAGTCTGCGTCGTGGAAGTGGATAAGGCCTTCTTTGTGGGCTTTCCAAACTTCCTCAGGAACTAAGAATCTTTCGCAAAGGTCTTTTGAAACTTCACCAGCCATATAGTCTCTTTGAACAGAGTTGATAGTTGGGTTCTTGTTTGAGTTCTCTTGCTTAACTTCTTCGTTGTTGCAATCAATGAGCGATAAGATTTGCTTGTCGGTTGAGTTGTTCTTTCTTGCTAAGGCTCTTTGATAACGATAGGTGATATAGTTTCTAGCAACTTGAAAAGCACCTTGTTTCATAATTTGATTTTCAACCAAGTCTTGAACTTCTTCAACGGTTTCAGTTCTACGAGTTTTTTTGCAGTGTGCTTCCACATTTTTTGCAATCTCGTCGATTTGCTCGTCAGTAAGTCTTAACTTCTCGTCAACAGACAAATTTGCCTTTTTAACGGCATTAACAATCTTGTTGATATCGAAAACCTGTTCTTCTCCGCTCCTCTTGATAATTTTCATAAGTTTGGTCCTCCTCCCGTGATTTTCACACGAAATCTTGTGTTAGATTACGAGATTGATAATACAATATCTTGTGTTAGGTTTCAAGATAAACCAACCATATTTTGTGTTTTTTGGATATTTTGCATAAAAAATAAAAATTTTGAAAAACCCCCTATATTTTTGTTGCAAAAACCTAAACTTTGATAAATTAAGACTTTGAAAACACTAATAGTTTACAAATTATAACAGTCTACCACTTGGATATAAAAATATTGAATAGTTTGGCTCGAAAATTTTAAATTTTGTTTATAATCTATATATTGTGTTTGTTTCGAGAAAGTTAAACTATAACCAGAAAATAAATTTTTTATTTTTAATTGACGCGTAACTTTATTTGATATTTTTTAATCTTTTACTTATAATAAAAATGTATAAGTATATTTAACTATTATATATAAGGAAAATCATATGAAGAAAAAAAGAATATTACTAAGTTTGTTTCTAATATTGTCGATATTCTGTTTTGCTGCGTGCAAAAAAGACCCTGACACAACAACACCACCAGTAACTCCGCCTCCTGTTGAAACTCCTGTTGAGCCAACAGGACCTGTTGACCCAACTCTTAATGTTGGAATTTCAGGCGGAAAACACTATGTGGGTGACGTGCTTGAGGATATTGACATACACTTAACCGCTGGTGACTCTGCTGGAACCATTGCTTGGGACAACCCTTCTTATGTTTTGGTTTTGGGTGAAAACTTGTGTTCTTGGACCTTTACCCCAGACGACGCAAACGCGTTTAACACAAAGTCAGGAACAAAGACCATTGTTGCTGTCAATAGGGCAGCTGTTCCTGAAATTGAAGTTTCAGTTAATGAGGGAACATTCTATGAAGGTGAAAAACTTTCAGTGGTAACGCTTTCTTACACCCCTAATTCAATCGAGGGAACACTTGCGTGGACAAATCCAAACACGGAACTTGTTGTTGGAACCCACGAATATGAATGGACATTTACTCCAGACGACACTGATGCCTATGAAGTTGTGACAGGAACTGCTGAAGTTGAGGTTTCTGCACAATATTTAACATCGATTGAAATTAAAACCAACCCAACACAAATGACTGGTTATGAAGCATTTGAGACTCTTGACCAAACTGGTTTGACACTTGAACTTATTTATAATAAAGGAAAAAATGAAACAATAACCAGTGGTTGGGAAATTTCTTATAGCACAGGTGAAACTCTTGTTGCTGGAAGCAATTTGGTCACAATCACTTATCAAGAAAAAACTTGCACACTTGAAGTTAATGATGTTGCAAAGATTGAAGTTGCTGAGCCAACATTTAAAACAAAAACATATACAGGTGACCCATTACCTGTTGAAATTGAAACAAATGCATCAGCTCACTATTCGTATGATGAGGAACTTTCATTCACAAATGCAAATATGGCAGGACACCTCGTTGATGTTTCACTTGTTGACCCATCAAACTACGAATGGAAAACAGAAGAAAACAAATCAAAAACAACAATTCAAGTTCCATTTGTTATCAATAAAATTGCATTGGTTGTTACTGAAAAAGACTATAACAAGCCTTATGATGGCGAAGAACACGCTGCAACGGTTGAAGCCGATGGCGCTGAAACAATATATTATGCAACAACAGTGCTAAATAAGGATAACTATTCTTTGGTTGGTTCAACTGCAGAAATTAAATATAAAAATGTTATTGCCGACGTCGTAATTTATTATTATATTGTTGGTGATGTTAACCACTTTGATGCTAGCGGAAGTTTGACTCTTAACATCACAAAACAACAAGCAAGATTTGCGTCAAACTATTGCTATGCAGTTGCAACAGGTGATGTTATCGAATATCCAGAAGAATATATTCAGCTTGTTAACGATAATGGTGATGAAGTTGAATTGCAAACTTCGCCAACCATCACTTATTATGCAGATGCTGCGAATCAAATCTTAACAAACAAGATTAATCACGGAAGTGCTTACGCCGGTGGTGCTCCATCTGAACCAAGTGAGGGAACACCTTATGCTGTTTTGATTGAATATTCAGACGATAACTATAACGCATCAACATTCGTTTATCTTTATATTGAATATGACGATAATATGTTCTATGCATCTGGAAAAGAGGATACGTTTGCGTTTAAGTATAATCCAGTTGAATATGGTTCAACTGAACTTTGCACCTATTATGCAGAGTTCTATCTTCAAGAAAATGCAACTCTTGGTATTACTGAAATTGCTTGCAACTTTAAAATGGGTTCAGGCACCGAGAACAACAAGACAGGCGTTATTATCTATAAAGATGGCGGTTATATGCTTGTTGATAGCGAAGGCAACACAACTGCTGTTGTTGCAAATGAAGAAGATTCAACAATCACAATCACAAATGGAAACATTCTTCTTGAAAAATGGGTTATTCCAGATTATTTAGGAACTTATTCAGGTCAAACAATCGCTGATGATGCAACCCAAGAAGATGGCAGTGAATATGCAAACAAATTCACATCAATTAGACTCTATAACCACTATGGCACAATTAGATTTGAACTTAACTATAATATGGCGGTTGTGACAATTCAGTCAAAGGTGCCTTGGGAACCAACAAAAACTTATGGTGGTTCTGGAACAAAGAGTGGTGTTGTTGAATATAGTGGAATCGTAACATCTTCAGGATTAAAACAAGAACTTGTTTTCTACTGGACAACAAGTGAATATAGAAAATCGGGTGACAATGAGTATTTCTATCTTAGATGGGCTGCATACACTGGTTCAACTGCAGATACCCCTTTGGTTGAAGACCCACAATCTATGGTGTTTGAAGGTGGTTCAATCGCAACTGAATTGTATTTTGCAGAGTTAGCAGAAGCTGAACATTTAACACTTGATGTAACATACACAAAACAAACAGAAGAATAAGAAAAAGACAGGCTTAAACCTGTCTTTTTTTGTTGTTTGATTAATATCTTGCGACTCCGCCAGTAACCGAAAGAACCTCGCCTGTGATAAATCCGCTTTCTTCGCTTGCAAGGAAATAGATTGAATTTGCAACATCTGCAGGGGTGCCAATTCTGTCGAGTGGGGTTGAGTCAATGATGCAGTCTTTGTCAACATCGGTGAGATTGCTGGTCATTTTTGTTTCAATGCAACCAGGTGCAACAGCGTTAACTCTAACAAATGGTGCTGACTCAACTGAAAGTGATTTTGTTAGCCCGATAATACCTGCTTTGCAAGCGGAATAAACTGATTCAAGGCTTCCACCACTTATGCCATAGATTGATGAAACATTAACGATTGAGCCGTGTTTTTGTTCCATAAAATACTTTAAAATGGCTTTGTTGAAAAGGATTGTTCCTCTAAGGTTGATGTTTATAATTTCGTCGATTGTTTCAGTTGGTTTGTCAATGAGCATTTGAACAGGTTCTGCTCTGCCAGCGCAAGCAACAAAAGCGTCAACATATTCAAATTCCTTAAAAACCGAACCTAAAAATGAGATAATATTGCTTTCATTGGTTTGGTCACAAGGCAGCGCCAAAACTTCAATGTTGTATGATTTTAGTTTTTCAATAAATTCTGTATCAAAGGTGCTAAGATATGTGAGGGCGATGTTATATCCGTTTTGAGCGAATTTTTCAGCGGTTGCTTTGCCGATATCACCAAAACCACCTGAAATAATAACACTTTTTCTAATCATTTTTTCCTCCAATAAGGTTGATGTTTTTTATGAGTGAAGCAAAATCTATTTCATTTGTGCTATCAAGAATGATATCAAATGAAAAATCGTTGTAATCATTTATTGAACTGTCTCTTTTTTCAAAATATTCTTTTGAGATGTTTTCTCTCAAATTTACTCTTTTGAAGCGTTCTTCAAATGTAGAATTGAGCAAAATTTTAACATCTATTGAGTCAAATTGCTTGAGCCAAGGCAAAAGGGCATAGTCTAAAATTACAGTCTTTTTTGAACTATTTATAATCTCATCAATCTCAAGTTCCATTTGTGTTTGACAAAAACTATTGAGTTTATCAAGTTTTTCTTTATTGTTAAAAACAATGGCTCCAAGTTTTTTTCGATTAAGGGCACCGTTATCAAAAACACCTTCGCCAAATTCGTTTCTTACAAATTCAAGAGTCTTTTCTTCAAGCAAAACGCCGTGAGAAATTTTGTCAATATCAACGTGAATTGCGTCAAGAGAATCTTTTAATTTTTCAGATAAATAACTTTTCCCAGAACCTGATTTTCCTGTTATTCCAATAACCATAAAATTTTTCCTTTTTACAAAGTTTATTTTAGCACCCTTTTTGCGTGATGGCAACACAATAAAATAATTTATTTGTTGCGTTATATAAAAAAATAGTATAAAATGAATGTAAGTGGTGATATTATGAAAATTTTATTAAAGAAAGAAAATGTTAAATTATTATTATCTGCTATCATTTATTTGGTTTTAGGCGTGCTATTTTGCGTTTTTTTAGGCCAAATGGTTGATTTTGCAGAAACAGCCATCTGCTTTGTGTTTTTGGTAGTTGGCGCAGTGCTTTTGGTGGTTTATGGGCTATTGCCTGCTGACGGAAAGATTTACCAAGTGCTAATTTATGGTATTGTTGGCTTGGTTTTGGGTCTTTTAATTTTAATGGTTAGAATGTTCTTTATTATTGCACTTTCAGCGCTCATTGCCTATGGCGGAATTCAATCAATTATGAATTCAGTTAAACTCAAAAAGCAAGGTGGAAAGTGGAAAGGTGAACTTATTGTTGGTTCGGTTATTGTTGCGCTTGCAATAGTTGTTATCATTTTAAACGGAACAAGCACCGCAAGAAATATTATCGCAATTTTCTTGGGCGTGACATTTTTGATTGAAACTGCTTTTGAAATTTACGCGATTGTTAAATTGTTGATGCTTGAAAAAGCCAAAGCAAAAGAACTTCAAGAAACAGCTGAAATTCAAGAGACACAAGAAGTGCAAGAGGTTCAAGCAGCTGAACAAACACAAGAGGTTCAAGTGGCACAAGAGCCTGTTAATGAATAAACCAAATAACGAAATCTAAAATAGGAGGCGAGATATGCAAAATACTGATAGAGAAACTGCTCGCAAAGAGGTTGTTGGCAAAATTGACGGCAAACCTTATTATTATATTGACTCAAGCATAATTATTATTTTGCAACGTCTTGATGAATATATTGCGGCTGGCAGCACTGAAGAAGAACTCATTGCGTTTATGACAAAAAATAATCGTATGAATGAGGCTGGTGCGAAAGATTTGTTAAAAAAATATCATCTTAATCAAAAAGGTGAACTCATTTTTTGTATAACACCAACCGTTTATAGAGAAACTATGCTTGATGCAAGAATCAAAGTAACTAGAGATTTTGTTAGAAACAACTGCAGGTTGGCAATGCCAAATATGAATCTTGCTCAGTTTGCAAATCTTGTAAAAACCATTGCGATTGAGTTTGAAGAGGCTAAGTCAAAAAACGGGCACAAGGGCTTGGCTCCTGAAATTAAAAAAGAAACAGGGGTTGACGATAATCTTGAAGATAGAACAATACTTGCCGAGGCGGTTGCGTTCTCATTGATTGGGAAAAAAAATGTCAGGTTCTTAACCTGTGGCAGAAGCAAATCAAAAGTTAGAGAAAATGACAATGAAGTTATTTCTCTTGGTAAAAAGTATAGACAATGCCAAGTAAACTATGGAAGAAGTTTTCCTGAACTTAGGCGAGGTGAAGATGTTGTTAGTGTGTTTATGCACTCAAATCACAACGATTTTGGTGATAGCACTAGGGATAGCAAAGATGTTAGGGAGGTTTCGTTTAAAGTTAAACAAATTATAGAAAAGATTTTAAACGGAAAATCAAAACTAAATATATTAACCCCAGATGAAGTTGAAAAAGGTGGATTTTAAGGAGGTTTGTTATGGATAAAGAAAAGATTGAGGATATGGCTAACGAATATGAAAACGAACTCGAAAAACTTGAGGAAATTCGTGCAGAAAATGCTGCAAGATATGAAGGGCTTTCAGATGATGAGTTTGTGAGACAACTTGCTGCTGATTATGAGGCTATTTATAAAGACGCTATTGATGAAGACATCAACATCGACATTGTTATGCCTGATGAAGAAGAATAAAATAAAAATCACGAGGATTTCCTCGTGATTTTTTATTCTTCGTCTTCTTCATAATAGTCGCCGATTCCGTAGTCCCTTTGAATTTTTTGACTATATTTTTTAACGTGAACTTTTGCGTTAATGAGTCTGTAACAACGAATGATTTGCCTTTTTAATGTTCGACGGTCACTAATCAAGATTTCGAGTCCGTCCCAAGCAAACACCCAACCAGCAACATCAATGAGCATACCGATTGCGCCATAGTCTGACAAGTGGAAAATAATTTCTAAAAACAACAATGCTAAGCCAAAAATAAGCCAAACAAGACCGAAAGTTGTTTTTCTTCTAAGTTTCTCTTTTAAGATGACAACCTTTTCTGCGTTGTGGCGTTTTACGGCTTTGCGGATTCTTTGTTTTTCTTCGTTTGATGTGGTTTCTTCTGTGTGAATGTCGATTGTTATCTCATCATTCACTGGAATGCCTGAAGCACAAGTGTCGATATAGTCAGCAACTTGTTCATTCATAAGTTCATAGGTTAAGTATGAATATGGCGAGAAGAATTCGTCTGCTTCTCTTAGTCCCACATAAATTTGCGCCCTGCCGTCTTTGTCATAGTCAACATACTTTGCTTCCTTCATAACAGGGTGCTTTTTTGCTTTTTTAATTTGCTCTTTTAAACTGCTCATAATACCTCTTTTCAGCTGTGATTATACACCAAATTTGTGCAAATTGCAATAAATATTGGAAATATTAAAATGCATATTGACACTACATTTTTCAAGTGATATGATGGAAGTAACAAAAGAGGGAGGGGGAGTTAATGTCGCACAAGAAACACAGAATGTATAATGATTCTGAAAAGAATCGCGGCTCGCATGTGTTTAGCTTGAATGACGAATTTACAAATGAGGTTCCAACATATTTCTTAGATTCAGGTGTTGTTATCACTTACGCCAACATCGAAGAATGGGAAATGTATGGTGCCACGGATGAGGATATCATCCAGTTGATGGTTAAAGGTAATCCATCAAATATTAATGAAGAGACAGCAAGGGTGTTGTTAGAACGCTATCGTCTCAACAAAGAAGGCAAGTGTGCTTTCTGTATTCCGCCAGCAGTTTATAAAGAAACTATGTATGACGGGGGAGGTCGTTTCCCTAAAACACGCAAATTTGTTACTGAGAATTGTTTTGTTGCATTCCCTAACATACCATTTGAACAATTCGCAGAACTTACTGCAGGTCTTGAGAAGGCACTTAGAGGTGCTAAGTCCTCTGACGGCTATTATGGTCTCAACCCTGAATTTAAAAAGAATAAAAAAGGCAAACGCTATGATGCAAACTTTGAAGACCGTTTGATTTTGGCGCAAATCGCAGTCATTGCACTTCTTGGTAGAAAGAATGTCAGATTTGTTAGTTGTGCTCAACCAAATCAGGCTCAAAATGAACAACAATCGCTTGACCTTTATGGCAAAACTCAAAAATTGAGTGAAATCAAAATGCCAAGACCATCTCGTGAGGGATATGGTCCAGGTTCGCACGAAATCTTTATGCAAATTAACGGCAAGGATTTTGGTGATAGAACAAAGGGCAACAACGGAATGAGACAAGTTTCATTCTTGATTGAAGAAATTGTTGAAAAATATCTCAACGGTCAAGCACAAGTTAGTGTTGTGACTCCAGATGAACTTGGAAGAAGAGAATTATAAGGAGACTTTAATGGATAAAGAATTGTTTGAAAAGTTGCTTAAGGGCTATCAAAGTGACCTTGCTCAACTTGACGAAATCAAAGAAGAAAACGCTGAATATTATTCTTCTCTTAGTGATGAAGATTTGATTGACGTTATCGCTGGCGATATGGCAGATGTTTATAACGATGCTTCAGAGCAAGGCGCAACAATTGGAGAAGTTCCAACAAGAGAATAAATTTTAGACACGCCCCACTTGGGCGTGTTTTTTTGTGCAAAAATTTTGTCAGCGTTAAGCCCAAGTTGTAGTCTAGAGGGGTTATGATATTTATGATAGAAATCAAAAGGAGAAACTATGGCAAATATCATAAATATTAATGAAGAAAATAACATTTTATCATTCGCCGATGAACCGCTAGACATTGTCTGTGGAAATACAAATTATTGCTTAAACTTCAATTTTTCTGCACAATGGCAACAATTTACAAAGAAAATTGCGGTTTTTGTGGCTAATGGAGAAAAGCAACTTGTCGAATTTCAAGAAAGCGAATGTGCGGTTCCTGCAATGCCAAACGCGAACTCGTGTTTTGTCTACGTGCTTGGAATGGCTGGGGAAAATGAAAGTTTTATTTCAACATCTTTAAGACTAAAACTTATTCCAACTTGTGACTCTACAGTGGAGGCTGATTTTGAAGGTTTTAAAAATTATTTGTCTTTGGCATTGGAAAAATTAAAACAATTTGAAGAAGGAAATTACAAAGCAAAAGTGGCTGAAAAATCAGAGTCTCAAGTTGACATAAAAGAAAACCAAACAGTGGAGGGTTCAAAGAATTTTGTTGGTGAACTTCTCTATGGTGGAAAAGATGTTGCAACTTTGTCTCAATTTTCTAACGATAATCTGCTCGCTAATGGCGACTTTAGTGTAAACCAAAGAGGGAAAAATTATTATCAAGGCAAGAACGGTTTAACTATTTTTTCTGCTGACAGATGGAAAATTCTTGGACAAAACACCTCGTTTAATCTTACAACCAAAAAACTTATCATTTATGTTAATCACACTTTTTCGCAAGTTGTTGAAATTCCAACAGCACTTAGAGGACAAATGGTGACCGCTTGTTTTAGCGTTGGAACTATTACAAAAGAAATTAATGCATTTGTAAGCGATGGAACAAATGAGGTGACAAAGAAACTCGAGGTTGGCGAAAATGTTATCTCGTTTGAAGTGGGTGCAGAAGCAACAACTTTAGAAGTGGGCTTTAGAGGAGTTGCTATTAACTCTAATACTTTCTTAAACTTTGTTAAGCTTGAAGTTGGTGATAAATTCACTGGGTTCAGGGCGAAGAGCGCGAGAGAAGAATTAGAAGATTGTCAAAAGTATTATTATGTAAAAACAACAGACGGCGATGAGGGAATCTTTGGTGCAGGAATGTGTATTTCGAATTCAGAAGCCAGAGTGTCGGTTAAACTTCCTGTTCAAATGAGGGTTGCCCCAACAGTGACTGCGACAGGCGAATTTTGTATTTGCTCAGCCAATATTGAAACAATGACCACATTTAATGTTCTTAGCTATGAAGGTGACTCTGTGACTTTAAGTGTTGTGACTGCAACCACCGTTTCGGGAATGGGTGCGATGCTTAGAGCAAATGCCACAGGTGCAAGCATTAGTTTTGATGCCGAAATTTATTAATAAAGGAGAACAAAATGGAAATGGATAATTTAGAAATTATTGAAGACATTGCTGATGTTGAAGAAGTAAAACTAAGACCTATTGGTGTGTATGTGAAGAGAGACAAAAATGGAAAAGTTATTCAAATCAACAGTGAAATCTTTATTGAAGACTTAACAGGTTGGGAAAAGATTGATGAGGGCTTTGGCGACAAATATGCACACGCCCAAAGCTTATATAAAATAAAAACAGATAGTGATTAACTATCTGTTTTTTCATAATATATTTTTGATATTTTTTGAAGTAATTTTAAGAATTTTTTTGTATATGTTTTATACTCTTCAATTTCAACAAATTCGTTTGGTTTGTGTGCAAGGGCAAGGTCACCAACGCCAAAAATGATGGCGTCGCCTGAGTAAGAAGTCAGGTATCCAGCCTCGCAGCCACCACCAAAAACAACATCTTCACTTTTTGTTGTTTTGATTAAATTTTTAATTTTTTGCATATTTTTCATATAAAATGCAGGTATTTTTAGTGTATTTTGCAGTTTATATTTAAGACCAACGTAATTATTTTTGATTTCTTCAAGTTTATTTTCGATTTCTTTGATAAATAAATTAACTGAGTCTTCATCAAATGAGCGAATGTCAAATTTAAGTTCTAGTTTGTCAGCAACCTTGTTTGTTGCGTCGCCGCCAATGATTGTTCCGCAGTTTGATGTGAGGTTAAATCTTGATTGATTTTCTTCAATGAAGTTTATAATTTTTGCTGCAGCGCAAATGGCATTAACTCCATTTTGTGGGATAGAACTGTGACAGGTTTTTCCAGTGAGTTCGAGCGTAAACTCATAGCAACCCTTTGACATAAGTTTATATCTTGATTTTGTTGGTTCGCCGATAATTGAAAGTCTTGGATTTATTTTTAATTTTTTGAGATTTTCAATAACATTTTCAATGCAACATAGAGATGTTTCTTCATCGGTAGTGAGCGCCGCTATAACGGGGTAAGGTTGAGATTTTATTTTTTCAATATTATCAATAATTATTGCTGTAAAACTTTTCATATCAATGGTTCCAAGACCAAATAGTTTTCCGTCTAACTCAGCCAGTGTAAATGGGTCGGTGTTATATTCTTTTGTGCTAGGAACAACAGTGTCAATGTGTCCAGAAAGAACCACAGGACTAATTGATTTGAGTGCGGTGTTTATACCAATAAGAATTGATGGTTTGTTATTAATTTTGTTTCTTATAATTTTTATTTCTTTTACTTTAGTTTTTAATTTATTTTTTATAAAGTCAACAATCTCATCTTGACTGTTTGATGAGTTTATGCTGACAAGTTGTTTTAATGTGTTCATAATCTTCTCCTTTTTAAGCAAATAAAAAACCCAGTGTATATGTTTCAAAACATACCACTGGGCGAAAAAGATTATAAAACATTTAATCCAACAATATGTTTTGCAAGCACCAAAAATCGCACCTGCAAAACATTTTTGCAAGTGACTATCTTTGATGATGCCAAAGCATTGTTGACTTAAACATAGTTGTCCTCCTAATTGATTATGACTTAATTATAGACATCAAAAAAATAATTGTCAATATTAATTTTGAAAAGATGAAAAATATAAATGCAAATAAAATTATGTAAAGTGTTTATTTTTGAAAAAATTTAATATAAAAATACATTTTTGAGTGAAAAGTTTAAAAATTAAGATTTTGAGAATCGTTGACGATATTTTTTATTTGTGATAGTATATTTTTGTTGAAGGAATATTTTATGAACGAATTAGAAAAATATTATAATAAATTTAATGAAGATAAAAGGCTTTTGTCAAGACACGGGCAGGTTGAATTTTTTGTTGCTAATCACTATATAGATGAAGTGATTGGTGAAAGAAAAGAACTTGACATCTTAGATGTTGGTGCGGGCACTGGAAGATATTCGGTTAGACTTGCGGAACTTGGTCACAATGTGACAGCTGTTGAACTTGTGAATAAAAATGTTAGCCAGATAAAAATGAAGTCAAACAAAATTGTGGCAAAGCAGGGTGATGCTGTAAATTTGAAATTTAAAGATAACTCATTTGATGTTGTTTTGTTGTTTGGACCACAATATCATTTGATTTCTCACGAAGAAAAATTGCAAGCATTAAATGAAGCCAAGAGGGTTGTTAGACCAAATGGCCACATTCTCATTATGTATTTAATGAATGAGTATGCTGTTATTACTTATGCGTTCAAAGAGGGAAACTTGAAAAAGTGTTTGGCTGAAAATAAACTAGATGAGAATTTTCAAACCATTACTAACAAAGAAGATTTGTATAGTTATGTGAGGCTTGAAGAGATTAATAAACTTAAAGATGAATCAGGGTTAGAGCGAGTTAAAATTATTGGTGTTGATGGTGCAACAGATTATATTAGACCAGTGATAAACAAACTTGATGATGAAGATTTTGAGGTTTATAAAAAGTATCAACTTTCAATTTGTGAGAGACCTGAACTTATGGGGGCTAGTTCTCACATTATGGATATTCTCACAAAAAAATAAACGCAAAAATATTTTAAAATTAATAAAAAATGCATATAAAAAGCCTTTATTGTTAAAAATAAAGGCTTTTTTGTTTATTTTGAACGTTTAATTATTTCGTGGTAAATATCCATCCAACTGTGAACGGTTGTAACATTTTTGAGTTTAACATCTCGTGCTTCGCCCTCTTTGAGATATAGGACATCAACCTTTGAATCTTTGAACAAATCAACATTTCTTGGGTTGTCTTCAATCATTAAATCGAGACCAAGTTCTTCACATCTTCTTACTTTGTTTCTTTCGCCCCAAATGATTTGTTTTGGTTTGACAGACATCTTTTTCATATGCCTCTTTGCTGAAGCAATTTCTTGAGGTCTAAAACAACCTCTTAAAGTGACGATATAAAATTCGTGACCCAAGTCTGCAAGTTCTTTCATAATCTCGTTTGCACCAGGCACAAATTCGCATTTTTGAACCAAGCTGTCATAGCACTCAGTAAAGAATCTTTCAGTTTCTTCTTGTGTCCAATCAAAACAAACCTCTTGAGAAACTTCGTCTGCTTTGAGTCTTGGTTTATTTAATGTTTTTAGTGACCAATATTCTGCACCGAATCTTAATTTTCTTTCACTATCTAAAATTACGCCGTCAAAATCAATACCTATTTTCATTTTGTTTTCCTCTTTATAAACGGAATTATAACATAAAAATTTATATTTTCAAATTTAAATAATAAAAAACAAATAAAAAACATAGAAAAAATCTATGTTTTATCTTTTTATATCTTTGCTTTGCTCAAGTAAAAATGACTTAACATCAGCTAAACTCTGTGTGAATGCGTCGCCGTGTTCACAATGTTTTAAAACGTCGCAAGCAACGCCAATTTTGATTGCCTCGAGTGGATTGTTCCAGTCGGTCATCAAGCCATAGATTACGCCGCCCGCAAAAGCATCGCCTCCGCCAACACGGTCGAGAATATCAAATGAATATTCTTTTGTTTCGAGTTTTTGAAGTTTGCCGTTTTCAACAAAGTATGCAAAACCTTTGAGTGCGTTTCTTGAAGATGTGAAGACAGTTCTTTTTGTGTGAACAAGATACTTGATGTTAAATTTTTCAAGGAAGGTTTTAATAACCTCGTCGTCTTCGCCGTCGATATCAAAGAATGTTTTGATGTCAAAGAGATTGCCGATGCATACATCTGCATAAGGAATGATGTCTTTGAATTTAGATTTTGCCTCTTCGATTGACCAAAGTTTTGAACGATAGTTGAAGTCAAAAATGACAGTTAATCCCATTTCTTTTGCTTTTTTTGCAAGGTCAATGGTGACGTCTGATGTTTTTGTTGAAAGGGCAAGAGAAATGCCTGATGTGAAATAAGCATCTGCACCGCTAAATATTTTTTCGGCGTTGATGTCGTTTATGTCAATGTCACGAATAGCAGAGTTGTCTCTGTTATAGATAACGTTTGATGGACGTTCGCCAAAACCTTCTTCAACAAAATAGATTCCAAGGTGGTCGCCTTTTCTAACAACATTTGAAATATTGACGTTGTTTTTTGTTAAGTGTCTAATTGCACCTTCGCCGATTGAGTTTTCAGGGATAACAGAAACATAGTCTGTTTGAAGCCCAAGAGAAGAAAGTGTGATAAGAACATTGGTTTCACTTCCGCCGTAGTAAACGTGATATAATTCTGAGTCTTTAATGAGGCTGTGGTTGCTTGGAGTAAGTCTCATCATAATCTCGCCAAAGCCTATAATTTTTTTGTTCATACGATACCTCGCTAGGTTAATTATATTATCAAATTTTCATTATTGTCAATTTAAATAATTGTCAGTAAATTTTTTAGTTAATTTGATATAAAAATTTAACCTGAGGCAACGATTTGTTTTCATTGTCGTCGTCGGTATGAATGAGTTTTCCACCCATTTTCGCATAAAACCCTTGCGCTGGGATGTTGTATTTATTGCAAGAAATTATGAACTGGTTTGTTCCCATTTCTTTGAGTTTTGTGTAGCCGAAATCAAACAAGGCTCTGCCGAGTCCTTGACCTTGATGCTCTTTTAAAATATAAAATAATATAATTTCGTTTTTATATGTTTTAAAAGGGCGGAGTGCTTTGCCATAACACATATAGCCAACAATTTTTTCATTTAAGGTTGCAATATATAAGTGTTGGTCTTTGCTGTTTGCAAGGTATTTAAATTTTTCTTCTTGTTCGGTGTAATTGTAGCCGTCAATTTTAGCGTCGCTATAAATTCCGCGATAGGTGGTTTCCCAAACCTGCAGTTTCACGGCAGCAAGTTCTTTGCAGTCGCTTTCGGTTGCTTTTCTAATTTCATAGTTTTTAAATTTCATAAACACCTCTTGAAATTAAGGTATAACAAATTGAGAAAAAAGACAAACAAAAAACAAGCCCGAAGACTTGTTTTTGTGTTTTTATGCTACAACATAGAACAGGAATGCTGTTTTGCCAGTTGAGGTTGTGCTAGGGACGTAATATTCCCATAAATCAATACCTTTGTTTTCTGCGGCTGAATAAACGGTGTTATATGAAAGGCTATTTGCAAGAACAACTTCGAATGTAACATAGGTTGTTGCACTTGAGATGTTTGCCTTGATGTAGTTTAAAAGCACGTTTAGTTCAGCGGTTGAGTTGATGTAAAGGTCAAAGGTTGTTTCGCTATAAGTGAAGTTGATGTAGTCATAAGCCTCAATAACGGTTGTTGCCTTGATTGATGAATGGTCAGCGGTTGAATAGCCTTTTGATGTTTTGTAGGCGTCGGTGAACAAGAATTCTGAGAAAGATAGAATTTCTTGATTTGAACCATTGCCAGCGTTTCCGTGTGTTGCGTCAACGCCGAACCAAGCGCCGTTAACGTAAACTTTGTTCCACGCGTGGTTGTTGCCTGTAACGAATACGCAAGGGATATTTTCGAGTCTTGCCATAATAAGGAATGCTTTTGCAAAGCCTTCGCAAACAGCTTTCTTTTGATTGAATACGCCCTCAGCAAACCAAGAATCATAGAGACGAGATTGTGCTGCGCTGATTTCGCCATTGCCTGACTTTTCGTATGCAAGGTAGTCATATTGAACATTCATAACGAGCCAGGTGTAAATTGCATAAGATTTTTCAATGTTTGTCATTGAGTCATTGCAAATATCTCTCAAGATAACCTTTGCTTTATTGTAAATGATTTCTGCTTTTGAGCCTGATTTGCAAACTGGGTTGAAGCCCATTTCAAGAGCATAGACAAGTTGTTCGCTTGTTTGAACTTCCAAAGTTGTTTGAACATTGTTGATGTTAAAGTTGTTGTAAGTGTCGCTTCTTGTGTCTTCAAACGCAGGGGTTGGGGTAGAGTCGAGTTGAGTGTAAAGATGACCTGTTGAGTTGAGTGTTTGAGATGCGAATGTGTGGCTTGTTGAAGATGTTACAAAAACTGCACCATAGGTTCCGTTTGACCAAGAACTAAGTGTTGATGCGCTTTGGAATGTAGAAATATCATAAGCATCTTGAACCGCTGAAGAAATTTCAGCAACGATTGCGTCTCCGTTTTGTGGAACGCTGCTTGGAAGGGTTAAATAAACCTTTTCAGTAATGCCCGTAAACATTACATAAAATGCCCAAGATACAAGGTCGTCGTGGCTTGTGATTGTGAGTTTTTTGTCGCTTGATGCGAGTGCTTGTTTGAATCTAGCAACATTTGATTTTGTGAGTGGTGAAGAAACAAAATAGTTTCCTGAGCCATAGATTGTGAAATCGCGAATTACTTTGTTGCCAAAGGTGTAAGGTGTGGTCATTGCAGCATTTGAATACCAGTTGTCAACGGTGTAGCCGACCATTCCAGTTTCTTCTAAAGCATAAACGCTATTTACAAGTTCTTTTGTGAGTGTTGTTCCGTTCTCAAGTTCATAAGAGATAAGTTCAACGCCATCAACACAAACAGTCATAAAGACTTCATCGAATTCATAGTGCGCGGTGAATGTGAGGTTTCCGGTTGTTCCTTTTGTGATTGTAACGGTTGCAGATTCGCCGTCAATTCCAGTTCCTGACCAAGCGAGGAATGTGTCTCCAGCTTTTTCTGGTGCCTTGAGCGAAAAAGTTTCGGTTTCGATTGTGTAAGAATCTGGGTTTCCAGGTGAAGCAACGGTTCCGCCTTTGAGATTGTAGGTGATTGTGTAGGTTGTGAGTTGCCATTTTGCAGTAAGGTTGTAGTTTAACATCTTAACTGTTCTAATGGTTTCAATTTTATTGTTTCCTTCGTCAAACCAACCAAGGAAGTCATATCCAAGGCGAGAGAGTGGTTCGAGTGTTATCACGCCATTTTTTAAGGTGTAGACTGTTGGGTTTGAATGAGGAATATCCATAGTGTTTGAATATGAGATTGTTCTCTCTTCGTCAACTGTGTGTGCAAAAACTGAAAATGTGTTGTTGTTGCCTTCTTTTGTAAAGAGATAACCTTTTGCACCATAGTCTTTAAGTTCAGTGTAAACGCCGTCTTTTTGGTCGTTTCCAATAATGCCGTCAGCGATTGCTGTTCCAATCTTTTCAGCAATGGTTGAAAGTTTGAAGTTTTTTGAAACAAGTTCAACAACCCTGAATAAATTTTCGGTTTCTTTTACTGTGAGACCATTGATTCTCATAGAGTTGTATTTAACCGAATAACTTGTGTCGCCAGTGCTGCCTTCAATAAGGTTAACAGAGGTGAACATATAGATTGATTCAGGAATTTTTGATGAAACTAGGTTGGCAGGGAATGCGGTCATTCCGTCTTTTAAATCTTTTGCATTGAATTTGACAGTGAAGTTGAGGCGAGTGATGAGATTGTCTTCATAATTTTCGTAATCACTGAAAGTAAGTTCCAAGAAACTAACATCATAGCCAAGATTTAATGAAGTGTCATTTTTAATATTATCATCAATTACTGCAGCGATTTCTTTATCAGTGAAATAGATGTAGTTTTCAGTGAAATCGTGAGAGTCCTTTTTAGAGTTTGCACTCTCTAAGTCGCTGGCTGAAAAGGCGTTTGAAAGAACAACATCAGTTGATGAGAAATTTCCAACCTTGTTTATGCTGCCAATCAAACTGAAAGTGTTGATGTCATATTTAAAATAAGCGAACGCTATTACGCCGCCACACAATACAACCAAACTTGTTAAGATTGACACAAATGCAATAAGCAGTTTTTTACCAAAACTTTTCTTTGGTCTTAAATATTTTTCTTTTGCCATAGTCACCTCAAATATATACAATTTCAATTTAATTATAATATAAATTTTTTAATATTAATACCTTTTTTGGGGTGGTTGTTAAAATTTTTGCAATAAAAAAGCATTCTTGAGATAAGAATGCTTTTAATTATTTGTTTGTTTTTTGAGGTTCAATTGCATTTTTTGTTTTGAAACTAAAGATTGAAAAGAAACCGCAAACAAGTCCAAGAATGGCATAAATAACAATGATTCCAAGCATTAATGCGGCATCGCCAATGCTTGTGAGTGGATTCAAGCCAACGCCAAGGTTGCTGAATGTTAAGAATATACCAACAAACACACCACTGATTGAGTTTGTCCAGCATTTTTCAGTTTTTTCCAAATACATCACTGCGCAGTTAATGAGGAATACACCAAGCAAACAGCTGATGCTGATTGTTCCAACATTGAGTGTGAATGAACTTGTGATGAGCATCATAACAACAGCAGATGCAAAACCGATTACGGCTCCAATTAATGCTTTTAGTCTTTCGGTGATAGTTGCACCAAAGAAGACTGTCCAGAATGCGAATGCAACCCACATAAATGAGCCGCCTTCAAACATAAGCCCGCCAATTAATGCGTCAATAATGTAAAGAATTGATGCGATAATACCAATTCTTAATGGTTTTTTAGAAATTTCCCAAAACTTTTTCATAATTTTCTCCTATGATTATTTTCCTTTATCAATATCTCTAAAACTGATGTGGTCTTTCATATTTGCGTCATATTGTTTTTGGTCTGTGATGTTTGTTTGTTGAATTATATATTTGTCGGTTTTGTCTTCTTTTACATATTCAGCAAACTTTTCAAATACGATTGATTCGTCAGTTTTTGCTCTTTCCATTTCTTCAGGAGTGAGTTTAACATAAACGTTGTTGTCAATAAAGAATGATTCATAGTCGGTAACGGTTCTTGTTACTGGTCCCATTTTTGGTTTGCCGTCAAAATAGCCGATTATACCGATTGTTGTTTCGGTTCTTGTTCTTGAGAACTTTGTAAGTTCTTTTGTTGAGAATGATGCAACGCCTTCTTCTGGTGAAAGTTGAACATTTGTAACGCCATAAAGGAAGTTATTGTTTGTTCTAAATCCATTGAGAGGTGATTCAGTTGCTTCACCCATAGCCTTGTTGAGTGAATCAAGGTTCTTTACGTTTGAAATTGAGTATGAATTATAGTTTTCGTTTTCAACAATGCTAGCAAGTGTGTTGATGATAGCAGCTTCGCTTTTAGTGTTTTCTTCGTTTTCAAAATAAGAACTATTAACTAGATAGTTAAATGTGGTATAGGCGTTTTCCTTTGAGTCGGCATAGGTTGAAATTCCGTTAATGTCAATTGAGTATTGAGCGTTGTCAGCGTGTTCAACGTCAGCGCAAAGGAATGTGAATTTTGAAAACAAAGCCTTTTCTTCTGCTTGAATGTTATCTGAGTTTAAAACGTGTGAAACAACGGAGTTGTCAATTCTGTCTTGTGCTTCTTCAAGGTCTTTGATTGAACAACCAGTTAATGTGAATGTTCCCAAAAACATTGTTCCTACAAGCCCAAGAAGAACAAGTGAACGTTTTACTTTTGAATAGTGTTTTGTCATTGTTTTTCTCCTTATTTTGAAATGCCTTCTTCAAGTTCGTTTATTGTAAGCTCACTGAGAAGGTCTGCTTTGTCATAAGTTACCATTGTTGTAGATTTTCTTTCAGCTTCAATCTTTGAAGAGTCTCTTGCGTTGATTGCTTCAGCAACATAACTATAAACAAGTGAAGGGTCTTTCTTCATTGCCTCATAGGTTGCATCATCAACCACAAAGGAGTAGGTGTCTTGAAGAGTGAATGTGCCTTGTTTTGGTGTCATTGAAACGCCGTAGCCAAGACCAACACGTCCGTCAAAACCAATACCTAAACCAAAGCCGCCTTGAACTTTTCTTTGTTTGAGTTCAACCAAGGTTTTTGTGTCGAAAGTGATTCTGTTTTCTGCATCTTCATAAGTTGGTTTGCCAAGGTTGTAAAGAAGACCAGAAGAGATGTTGTATTTTTCAAAAGGTGAAACTTCATTTTGAATGAACGCATTGTTGATGCTTGAAATGCTTGGCACTGGTGAAACTTCAACGTTTACAGGTTCACATTCTTTTATGATTTTTTCAAAGATATCATAGAGTTTGTCATAAGATGCCTTTTTGTCAACATCATTAAAGTATGATGAAGGAACTTCATAGTTAAGAGCTGTGAAACCAACAGAGTCGTCGCTAAATGATGAAACGCCATTGAAAACAACATCAAAGTCAAATGATGATTTGTTTACATCTGCACCAATAAGTTCAAAATTCTTGATTGAAAGGCTAGACTTTTGTTCTTCTAGTTCAACATTGCAAACGGTTTTGATGTCTTCACTTAAAAGTTCGGCTCTGTCAATGATGTCTTGTGAGCAGCCCGTCATTGTTGCCATCAATCCAACAACACCTAAAAGTGCAAAAAGCTGTTTTACTTTTGTGTATTTTGCCATAGGTTTCTCCTTTTTCTTTTATTAACAACATAGTAGCATATTTTTGCTGTAATTTCAATATCCGTTTTGACTATTCAGTTGCGGCATCAGCGAATCTATTTTCAAAGTCAACTGCTTCTGCGATTTTCTTTTCAACGTTATCAATATTTTTTGTTGAGCCCAAAACATAAAGTGTGTCGCCTTTTTCGAAGATGGTTTCTGGGAGCGGGTCAATGATGTTTTCGCCGCTCTTCATCAAAACGATAGAAATGCCATATTTTTTGCGGACATTTACATCAAAAATTGATTTATCAACCCATTTTTCAGGGCAAATCATTTCAACAATCTTGTAATCTTCGCTAATTTTTGCAATTTCGTTTGTGAGAGGGTCGGTGAGCGCTTTGGCAAGTTTTTTGCTCATAAACACTTCAGGGAAGATAACGAGATTAACGCCGATTTTTTCTAAGAGTTCTTTGTGTTGGTTTGTTTGAGCCTTTGCAATAACATAAGGAACATTGAGTTCTTTGCAGGTCAAAGAAATGAGCATACTTGATGCAAGGTCTTCACCAATGCAGACGATTGCACACTCAAAGTTTTGAATACCAAGCGAAGAAAGAACGTCTTTTTTTGTTGCATCAGCAACTACTGCGTGAGTAACTTGACCTTCAATGCTTTCAATTATTTCTGCGTTTTTGTCAATCGCAAGAACATTTTTGCCTTCTTCGGCAAGGTTGAGAGCCAAGCTTTTTCCAAAGTTTCCAAGACCAATTACAACATAGTCAGAAAAGTCTTTTGTTATAGTGTTATTTGATACGATATTTTCCATTTTTTACCCCACTGTTAATTTTGCATCAACATATTTGATGCTGTTTGGTTGATTTTTAATTTTGAAGGCGAGTGGAATGGTGAGCATTCCAATTCTGCCCATATACATCATAAGTGATAAAACAAGTTTTGATTGCCAGCAAAGTGTTGGTGTTATTCCAAATGACAAGCCGGCATTGCAAAGTGCAGATGTGCACTCAAAGATAACGGCATCAAGTGTGGCTGTGCCAGCCTCAAATGTGTAAACTAAGGTTGTTCCAACAACAAGAACTCCAACTGCGATTAAAGCAATCTTTGTTGCTTTTGTGATAAGGTTGTTTGAGATTTTTCTGTTTCTGTAAATAATGTTTCCGTTTTGGTCAGGACTCTTGAATAAGAGCAACAACAAAACAAAGAAAGTAGTTGTTTTTACACCACCAGCCATTGACGCTGATGAACCTCCAATAAACATAAAGATTTCACAAATCATAACTGTTATTTGACTCATTTGTGATTGGTTAAATGTTGCAAACCCTGCAGTTCTTGTGGTTATGCTTTGGAAAAAACAGTTCATAATTTTGTTTCCTGTTGACATATTTCCAATAGTGTTAGGGTTATTCCATTCAAAGAACATTACCAAAACAGCACCAAGCAAAATTAAGATTCCAGTGAGCCACAAAACAATTCTTGTGTGAATGTTGAGTCTTTTTTTCTTTTTGAATTTTTTGAAAAGGTCAATAAATACAATGAAACCGATTCCGCCCAAAACAATCAAAAACATTACAGGAATCAAAACCGCTGGGTTTGTTGCAAAGTGCGAAAGGTTTGAAAATGCTGGTGTTGCAGTTCCAAGAGGGTCAAAGCCGGCGTTGCAGAATGCTGAAACCGCCAAAAACAAGGCTTTGAAAATTCCAAGACCAACACTGCCAGAAAATTCAATCATTGGTGGAATGAGCGCTATAAAACCAATAAGTTCAAGACTGAATGTTGCGATGATAACAAAGACGATAGTTTTTACAACGTCTTTTGTGTCTTCTTGGTTCAAACTTTCTTGAATGGTGAGTCTTGTTGCGTAGTCAATTTTCTTTCCTATAAGCAAAAAGAGAAGTGAAGTGATTGCAACAAAGCCAAGACCGCCAATTTGAATTAAGAGCATAACAATAACTTGTCCAAAAATTGTTAGTTCCATTGCAACATCATAAACCATTAGTCCTGTAACACAGACTGAACTGGTTGATGTGAATAACGAATCAATAAAAGGCATCCATATTCCTGCGGTGTTTGAGATTGGCAAACACAAAAGGAACGCGCCGAGAAGAATGACTGATGCAAAGCCCAAAAGAATGAATTTTGCAGGGGTCATTTTGAAAATGTTTTGTAATTTTAAATTTTTCTTCATACGCCTCATTTTAACATAGATTATTTGGTTTTGCAAAAGATTTAGAATGAAATTGCAGTAATTTAGCGGTTTTATGTGAAATTTTAATGAAAATGAATAATAGTTTTTAGATTGTTAACGATTAAAAAAGTGGAGGAATTTTATGAAGAAAATTAACCCTTTTTATGAAGAAAAGGCTGTGCCTGTTGATGGCACATTCAAAGAACTAAAGAACTTGTGTTTAAAACCTTATGACAAAGAAACCGCAAGCCCATACACAAAAACAAGAATGATTTTAATGAATGGAACAGAGTTTGAGGCGAACTGGTTTATGCATCAATTCAATAGGCACTGCAATAACAATGACCTAAGAAGAGAACTTGCGAATGTTCGCAGGCACGAACAGCAACAGCAAAAAATGATTGCGAGCCTAAGGCCTATTGACGAAACCGATTTAGAGACAACTATAGCCTATGAACAATTGGCGGTTGACCTTACCGCAATCTTGGCGCGACACGTGAAAGATGAGAATGTTAAAAGCGCACTCAATTTTGCGTTGCTTGAAGACTTTGACCACCTTTATAGATTTGCAAACCTTTTGGAAATCGAAGAGGGCAAGTCTGCTAAAGACTTGGTTGGAAAATATACTGAGGTTATGCCAGGCAGACCAACAATTGCTGAACACCGCCACCCATTTGACAGCATCAATAAATTTATCTGCAATCTTTCAGCGGACCCATTCACGAAACTCACAACAAATATAATAACTGGTGCAGAGCAACAAACAATGAATTATTATATGAACATTGCGAACATTCACAAGAGCGAAATGGGCAGAAAACTCTATAGCGAAATTGCAATGATTGAAGAGCAACACGTGACAGAATATGGCAGCCTTTTAGATGCGAACTGCACTTGGCTTGAAAACTGGGTTATGCACGAATACACCGAATGTTATTTGTATTATTCGTGCTATGCAGATGAAACCGATGAAGACATTAAGGCGGTTTATGAGCAGATGTATTATGAAGAATGTGGGCATCTTCAAAAGGCTGCTGAAATGCTTGAAAAATTTGAAGGCAAACAGTGGCAATGCTTATTCCCTTGTGGTGGGGACTTCCCAGAACTTTTGAGGTTTGAAGGCAATATTGAATATATCCGCGACGTGATTGAAAATACAGTTTGCTATACCAAAAATCGTGAGGGATATATTGAAGTTAAAGACCTTGATGACAAGGCGGATTTCAAAAAATATAACAGGCAGGTTTGCAAAACGGATAGTCAAGTTCCAAGCCATATGGTAATTATGGAGCATATAAAAAAGAAAGGTGAAGACTATCGCGTTCAGGTTAAAGAGCACCCAATCAAACTTTTGCAGGATAGGGGTGAAGATAACATTTCTATTGCAAGATAAAAACAGGGGATAGCCCCTGTTTTATTTTGTGGTTTCAGCTTCAAGTTTTGCTTGTTCCTTTTCAAGTTTTGCCTTTTCTTTTAGTTGTCTTTCAAATTCTTTTCTTACGATTCTTTGCTTATACATCATATAGAACTTAAACGGACAAACCGCAATCATTATGAGAAGCAATGTGTTGAAAACGGTTATGCTTTCAAATGATGCAATCAAGATAAACACCACATAAACTAATGTGCTGACGGTGTATTTGAGGGTATCGATAATCACATTGTGTTCTGCAATAAATTCATATAGTCCCAAGTGCTTGATGATTGCGTCGCGTTCAGCGTCGCCAAAGTAATCAGAAAAGTAAATTGCGATTGTGAGGAAACAGTTCAAAATAACAAATGTTATTTGGTTTGTGAAAATCATAAAGATTATGCACGAGATTAATGGAAGTGTTCCAACGGTTAAATAGATTAAAAGTTTGTTTGTTTTTGGTTTTTCTTCGGCTTTTCTATAAAGAATTAAAAGCCCGATTGTTATGAGTGAGAATACTGATGACAAAATTCCAAGGCTAAGGTTTGTTTTGAAAGCAAAGATTGTGAGAATAATAATAACAACCTTATAAGTGGTTTTGATTCCCGCCATCAAGCCGTTAAAATAGGTATATTTAACTTTGTTTCTAGCATCAGGGTTTTCTTTTAAGTATTTTAAATACTTTCTCATTTCAAGTTTTGAGTCGTCTCTCTTTTTGTATTTTATAAAGAGCGAGATAACAAACTGAATTGCGGTCATAATAACGATGTAAATTGCGATTGTTGAGTATGATGAAACGTCGATAAGCAATCCCAAAACTGTTGGAACTACAATGTTTATGAGGTTGGTTATGATTGTTGTTAAAATGCTGAACTTTTTCATATAAATTCTATCAACAAGTTCGTTCTTCATAACGTTGAAACTTGAATAATAGAATGCGTTTGAAATACCACAAATTGCACCAGCCAAAATAATCCAGTGTGCAATTATTTCGCCCCAAAGCACAATCGCTATCAAAAAGCAGGTGTTAACAAAAATGCCGATTCTAAGAAAAACTGTTCTATTGCTTCTATCAACAAAATAACTGTTTATGATGTATACCAAAATGTATGCGATATACTGCGAAATATAAAGCACTGCAACATTAATGAGCCCTGAACCGAAAATATTGTCAGGGTTTAGTGCGATAATATGAGATGTTAAGAATGTGCTTGTAAAAAGTTCAAGAACCATTCTTAGCATATGCACGCTAAGCAGCGCGGTTTGATTTCTGTTTAATTCTCTTTTCATAATACCTCTGTGCTCTATTATTATATACCTCTGCAAAAAAACTTGGCAAATAAAAAACCTAACATTCCTGGTAGGTTTTTAGTTAATTTTCACTAGGCTCTGTGCCAGCCTTGTCCTTTTTAAAATTTTCATAGTCCGCTAAGATTGGCAAAAAGTCAAGTGGCAAGTGTGGCATCATTTGAGCCTTTAGTTTTTCAGGAACACCAAACATTGCCTCTGCCATACTTCCAACAATACACGCATTTGTGTCTGTGTCGCCACCATAAGAGATTGCTTTCTTAACAGCCTCTTCAAAAGAGTTTGAAGTGAAGAGAGAATATAAACAAACATCAACAGTGTCTTCGCACTTTGAGTTAAAGTGGTCGATGTTTGGCTCTCTTAGGTCAATATCAAGTTTTTTGATAATGTCTTCTTTTTTCATTCCGTTTCTAGCGTAAAAGATTATTAGTGAAACGAGTGTTGCCGCCACGACCGCGTCTTCGCTGTTGTGTGAAGGAATTGTTGCGAGCCTTGCATTTTCAATAACTTCTTGTTCGGTGTTAAACAAAAATCCTACTGGCGAAACTCTCATCATTGCACCATTGCCTGCACTTTTGCCTTCGCCTTCACCCAAAACCCAGTTTGTGAAACTTGGTGAAAAACTTGTCTTGAAGTATGGCTCAAAGTCAGGGTGATAGTCAATATATTTTTTGCCCCACTCGCGAAGTGACTCGCCATAGTTTTTTTTATTTAAAATTGCATCTGCAATCGCAATAGTTAGAACTGAGTCATCGCTAATGAACGAATTAGGTTCAATGACATTTTTAACTTCAACGGGTGATACTTTTTTTATTTGCCCAAATTCATAGATTGAGCCAGCGAGGTCGCCGATTATTGCACCGAACATAGTGTTTCTCCTTTTGTTAGATTATTGTAATGCTTTTTTTCAAAAATGGCAACATATAAAATTTTTGTTTGTTAAATTAGTTAAAAATGTTATCATAAGCATATAGAGGTGAAATATGTTTGAATTTAGACCTTACAAAGAAACCGATTATGATTTTGTTTATGATGCAAAAAAGATTGGTTACAAAACCTATGTGGAAGAATATTATGGTCCTTGGAACGACGAGCAACAACACGAGATGTTTGAAAGTTTCTTAAAAGAAAGAAAAGATAAAATTCAAATCATTGTAGTTGGCGGGAATGCAGCGGGCTTTATTGATGGCGGAACCATTGATGATGAAACTTATGAGCAAGGCAACATTTGTTTGCTTCCTGAGTTTAGAGGAAAGGGAATAGGAAGCCAGATTCTTCAATGGGTTATTGATGAAAATAAGGGCAAAAACATAAAACTTCGTGTGTTTAAATCAAACCCAGCTGTGAGGCTTTATCAAAGGTTTGGATTTGAAATTGTTGACGAAACGAAATCACACTACAATATGGTTAGAAAGGCAAAATAAAAATCACCAATGTCGGTGATTTTTTATTTTTTTAAAATAAACGCATAAAGTTTTCTTTTTAGTTCAATGCCTTTTTTGGTTGTGTGAGATTTAACATATTCTTCAAAAAGAGGCATATCTTTTTCTTCGTCAAAACCACCAAGAATTGGTGTGTTTGAAAGCAGAAACAAAAGGTCTGCTGGAGATTTATAATATTCAATCTCTTCAAAACGAATAAGTTTGATTTCTTCATAGCCAGCTTCAACACATTCCGCCATCACTTTTTTGTAGAGTGGCTCAGCGTTATAGTCTTGACCTCTGCCATATAGGTCTTTTAGTTCCTGACAGTCATCAAAAGAAACGTCTTCCGAAACAAAAGTTCCGCCTTTTTTGAGAACCCTGAAAACTTCTTTCATATTTGCGCCACAATGTCTTGAAACAACAAGGTCAAAAGAGCCATCTTCAAAGTCGAATGGACCATTGCAATCAAGAATTTTGAGCGAAAACTTATTTTTATTCTTTGGCGAGTTTTCATAATATTTATTTATGTTGTTTTTTGCTTTCTTGAGCATTTCTGGCTCAAAGTCAGTAACAAAAACCTTTTTTGCGAGTGAATAATAACGAATTGTTTTTTCGCCGCTGCCTGAGCCGATGTCAAGCATAACAGTTTTTGGTGTAATGTAGCCAACGACAGTTTTGTAATAATCAAAATCGGTTTTGCGAACCACTGAATAGTTCATTTTAGAAAAATTCCAACCGATTTGTTTTCCTGCGTCGGTGTAGTTAAATTCTTTCATATAGTTCTCCTTAGTTTCAGTCTTTGCAAACATCAACCCAGGCGTTGAAGTTTGAGTATTTTTCAAGCTCGGGTATTGTGAGTTTAATTGCACTATTGCTGCTGCCGCAAGCAGGGAACACAAAGTCAAAGCGTTTGAGTGATTCATCGAGAAACACTTGAACCCCGTCATTAATAGCAAATGGACAAACCCCGCCAACAGCGTGACCTATTAGCGATTCAGCCTCTTCAAAAGATAACATTTTTGCTTTGAGCCCAAACTGTGATTTGAATTTTGAATTGTCAATTCTTGTGTCGCCCGCACAAACAATCATAATAGGGTTTTGTGTTCCAACAAATGTGAGTGATTTTGCAATTCTAGAAGGTTCACAACCGAGTGCCGCTGCCGCAAGGTCAACGGTGGCGCTAGAAACCTCAAACTCCAAAATTTGTGAGTCCATTCCAAATTGTTTAAAATATTCTCTAACTTTTTCAAAAGCCATTTCGCACCTCAAATTTCATTAGTGACATTATACAATAAACAAGGGGTTACATCAACCTAAAACAATGACTACATAGTGATTTTATAATAAAATTGTGATATATGGAGGGAGAAAAATGAACGAGGTAAAAAAATCAGGTTTAGATAAAACAACCGTTAAAGATAAAGAAAAATATATTGCAAATGCAGTTAACAGAGTTGAAAAGACAGTTCAAAAAACTTTATAAGTTAACATAAATTAATAAAAAGACGCGCCTTTAACGCGTCTTTTTTTGTTGGTTGTATTAAAGTTCTTTTTGTTCAGTTTCTTTTGCTGAATCCATAGAAATTAAAGCCCCATCAATAATTAGTTGTTTATAAAGTAGTTCTGTGCATAAATCAGGGTGGGTTCTCTCGGTTTCTTCGTCAAACTCTTTCATTTTTGCTTCAATATCAATTTTTGAAAAAGCTTTTAAAATAGAAACTATATCTTTGTGTTTATCTTTGTCTAAAGCGGCTAAAAGTGTTGACATTTTTTCTTCGTCAATTGTGTCAAACCCACGCATTGAAAGCAAACAAAATAATGGGCTGTGCTTGTCACCAATTTTAGCGTGTCCAAATTGGAAAGCTGAACAACCAAATATAATTTTTAAAATGTCTTCACCGGTGTATGTTGTTTTATATTCGCCTTCGATTGGGATTTCAAATTCCTTGCCTAAAAATGTTTGTTTGAATTCATCACTTTTTTCAGTTTTTGAATATCCGAATTCAAAATCCTTTAATTTTAAGTCTTCTGGTAATTCAACAACAGATTGACTTGTTATTGGGCTAGAAGGATACCAAGGCAATATCATACTACAATCATCTGCAACATAAGCCTCACAAAAACCAGTTAAACCAACTTCTTTTAAAAGGTGAGATATGAAGACTGATGAATCTGTTATTCTAAACCAAGAACCATAACTAACAACATCGTGGTATAATTTTTTTGTTTCTTCATCTTCCACAACGTGTTCGGTTACGCTTTGGTGCATTTTATCTTTCAAATGTGTAAATTTGCTATCTTTTGTAAAAATATATTTCTTTTTCATAATATTTTCTCCTTAATTTGTGTTTGTTTTAATTTATCAAATTTAAAATTCATATTATTATCATCTTCGCCCGCAACGGCATTAGTTTTGGCCATAGTAAACCTCCTTTTTAGCAAACGAATTTTGCATAACGAAAAAGCACACTTTCTTTTAAGTGTGCTTTTAGTTATTTATTTGGTTACAACAAAATTAAATAAAAAACACACTCTTTTAGTTTCAAGAATGTGTCGAATTATTTTAGTTTAGATTTTTCAACAACAAAAATGAAACTCTAAAATATTGAGTTTAAATTATTATTATTGTTGTTATTATTAAAAAGTCTAAACATAAAATTCTCCTTTCATAGACTGCATATTTATTTTACTACAAAGCAATAAAAAAGTCAATACCCAAACCGACAAAAATAGTTATATTAATATAAAAAGAATTAAAGTGGATTTGTTGGTTTTTTTGATTGTTGCTTAAAGGTTTAAGTGGCTGCTTTAATTTTGATGGTTGACTTTTAAATTCAATAGTGCTATTCTAATTCGAATAATGAAAGGGAGGACATTTTATGGAATTGATGTTTGATAATGCAAACATTGAAACAATCAAAGAGTTTGCGCAAATTTATCCATACGTTGGCGTTACCTCAAACCCAACAATCATTAAAAAAGAAGGCAAGATAGACTTTTTTGAGCACTTTAGAAAAATTAGAGAAATCATTGGCAAAGAAAGGTCTTTGCATATTCAAGTTGTTTCAACAACTGCAGAAGAAATTATAAAAGAGGCTGAACTTATTACAGAAAAAATTGACAAAGATGTTTATGTTAAAATTCCTGTAACAGAAGAGGGTCTAAAAGCAATTAAAAACTTGAAGGCAAGAGGTTTCAAAATTACAGCCACTGCAATTTACACAAAAATGCAAGGTCTTGTTGCTATTGCTGCTGGGGCGGATTATATTGCGCCATATTTTAACCGTATTCAAAGTAGAGGTTCAGACGCGTCTGCAACAGTTGAATGTTTTAAACAAAACATTGATTCTTTTGGCAAGAAAACAAAAATTTTAGCAGCAAGTTTCCACCACGGTGGACAAGTTATTAAAGCGCTTCAAGCGGGAGCACACGCAGTTACTCTTCAACCAGAACTTTTGAGAGAAACAATTTGTGTAACACCAAGAAATTATATTGAAGACGCAGTTGATACTTTTGCAAAAGATTGGCAAGAATCTCAAGGTTCAAAAAACATTCTAGACTGTGAATAAAAGACAACAAAAAATCAGGGTTCAACCCTGATTTTTTATTGTTTAAAGCACTGAAATCATTATTGTGCCAAGAACGACCAGTGAGGCAAACAATAGTTTTTTTGCAACATTCTTTTCTTTAAATATTAAAATGCCTGCCAAGATTGTTACAACTACTTTCATTTTTGATAAAATGCTTATTGTTATCATTTGGCTGTTTGGAACGTTGTAGGCTTGAAATAGCATAAAGTCGCCAACAAATAAAAACAAGCCAACAAGGTATATCCAAAAGTTTTTTAGGTCGGTTTTTTGAATTAAAAACCTTTTATTTTTAATACATTCAATGCAGAAGAAAAGCCACGAGAACACAAACACGAATAGCAAGAACCAAAACTGAACTTGATAAGGTGTGAGATAGGTGGTTGTGTATTTATCAATGACATTGCTTGAAGTTGTGATTAATGCGGAGCAAAGCAAAAGTGCAAGTTGAAGCATTGTGATTTGACCTTTGCTGCCGCGATTCGTTAGGTTGATTGCAGCTACACCTGCGATGATAATGACCGAGCCAATAATTTGCCAAACTCCAGCGGTTTCGTTAAACAGAACAATTCCTAAAACAAACGACAGCACTGCTGAAAGCACGTTTGTGACTGTCACAACTGAAAGGTCTGCACTTCTTAAAACCTTTAAAATAATAAACCAACTAAGCGATAACAAGAATCCTTTTGCTGCTAAAATTAAGACAAATTTTAAAGGTATTTTCATTCCAAAAGGGAGCCAAATTAAACTGAGCAAAAATGAAACTGATGTAAAGAGAACCAAAATAACTGACTCAGGACTTTTTTTAACGGCTTGCTTTTTGAATATATTATAAAACCCAATTAGGGTTGCATAGATTAGTGTGAAAACAATTTCCATAACGTGATTATAGCAAACTCGATTTCTTTTCGCAAATAAAAAGGGCTAGCAAAAAGCTGGGGCTTTAAACCAACATAAAAAATTTTTTTGTCGTTCAAAAAATTTGCGAATTGTTTATAATTGTTTGTGAACAATTTTTTGTGATTGTCTCAATTATGTTTTTGTTGGTTGACATAAAAAACATAATTTCTAAAATTAAGATAGACACAAAAAAGGAGCATTTTACTAATGAAAAAACCTGCCAGAATAACCTATATCACACAGCGTGTCTTGATGGGAATCGTGCTTGCTGTAAGTATTGTTGGTTTGATTTTGAACGAAGACCAATCTGTTAGAGGTGAATATATATTTAACATTGGTCAGTGTGTTACATTTTTGCTTGTTTCGTTTTTGCCAAACTTTTTTAGAAAATATAAACTTGATATTCCAGATTTTATTTATGTCATATTCATCTTGTTTTGTATGGCACACTTTTTCTGCGGAGAAATCTTGGGATTCTTTGTAAAGGTTTCTTGGTGGGATAGTGCGTTACATACGTTCTCAGGCTGTTTGATAGCACTTTTAAGTTTCTCGCTTATCAACCTTTTAAATAAAACTAATGGCAAAGATTTTAAACTTAACATTTGGTTTGCGTCAATCTTTGCATTCACAATGACTCTTGCTGTTGGTGCTGTATGGGAAATTATTGAATATTTGAGCGATATTTGGTTTAACTCAAATATGCAAAGGGCTTATGTTTCAACAATGTCAGGCAGGGGCGAACCTTTGGTTGGCACAGCCGCGCTTGCTGATACAATGAAAGATTTAATTTTGGACGCCATTGGAGGTCTTGCAGTTTGCATTATTTGTGGCATTTGTGTGAAATTTAATAAACTAAAAATTGAAGACCTTTCAATTATCAAAAAAGCAGATGTTAAATATAAACCTGCAAATGTTAGTGATGGTTCAAGCGAAGATGAAAAAATCGAGGTTAGTGATAATCCAAGCAAAGACAAAGAAACCAAGGTTAGTGAGCCTGTAGAAAATCAACAAAAAAAGAAAAAGCCTAAGCAAAAAGCTTAGGTCTTTTTTTATGCAAACAAATAAACAAGAACACCGATAGCGGCGAGAATTCCTGTAACGAGCCCAAAGATTTTCCAGAAAGATTTTGGAGTTTTTCCGTGAATTTTTCCAGTTTGTCCGTTTATGTAGCAATGATAGTCTTTGTTTTTGTAGGTGTAGTGGTTTGCCCAAAGTGGAACGTAAAGGTATCCACAATCAACATTACTAATTTTTGTGCTGGCTCTAAAAAAGTCTACGTCGTCATAGCGAAGGTTGAGCCTTGATTTGATGTTGCTTTGCTCAGTGTAAGAGATTTCTTCAATGGCGTCGGCATAACTTTGTTGAACAGTAAAGTCTGTTCCAACGCCAGAGAGTCCAAGCAAATATTCGTTGCTGTAAGGCACAATTCCTGCGTTGTCGTAGCCGCCCATTCCTCTAAAAATTGTTGATGAAAGTTTGTGGTTTGCTGAACAGATGTAGTTTAGGTATTCAGTGTGCTCAACATCGTTAATGTATGTGCTTGACCTTTTAACTGAGCCGTCTTTGCGTTTAAATTCTGTTATGCCCTGAGCAGAGTAGTGAGTTGTTGCATCAAGGTCAAAAAGGTAAACTGGCGCATAGAGTCCAGACACCTTTTGAAGTCTTGCCATTTTTTTGAGGTTGTTTGGTGCAAACTTTCTTGAGCCAATCCATTTTTGATAAAGCAAAGATGCTTTGTCTTTTGAAACCGAGAACGGAATAATATTCATTGGGTGGAGTTGTGTTTCCTGGATAGGTTTCAAGTTTTTATTTCCACAAGAAGGACATCTTGTTATTGGCTGCTCGTTTGCAGACGATGTTTTTGTGTTGCAAGCGAGACATTGATAAACATTTCCAATATCTTTTGACGCCACAAACTTTAGAGTTTGGGTGTATTTGTGTTTAATGTTATATCCTTTTTTTGATGCAAATATTTCCACTTCGCTTTGGCAATATTCGCATTTGAGACTTTGACTTTCTGGGTCAAACAACAAGTGTCCACCACAGCCTTTGCATTGGTAAGTTTTTTTCATAAGTTCTCCTATAACCCGAGAGTTTCTTTTACGAAGTTCTCTAAGATTTGAATTTTATTTTCGGCAATTTCTTTTGCAGTGTTAGTGTAAAGATTTCGTCCGTTTGGAATCATTGTTCTGTGAATGTAATGGCAAGTCGAAAGCGGGTTGATGTCAGGGATATATTCTTTTGTGTCGAGCGGAAGTGGATAGGTTAGGGGAATCCCGTGTGTTTTGCAATAGGTCAAGGTTCTTTTTAACCCAATTTCGCCAAGTGCGTCAAGAGCGTCAGCGTCTTGAATGATTAAGGTTTCAAGCGACTGGTTTTTATCTGTTTTGTTATCGTGGTTTTTAACGACATCTAAAATATGGTCAAGTTTTGTTTCGTCAACATCTGCGTCAAGCAAAATACTTTTTACGGTCTCAATGCTTTCTTCAGGGAAAACAAATCTGCCAGCCTCGTTTGACATTAGTCTATGAATGTCGTGAACAAGCGCAGAGACTGCCACAACATAGGGGTCGCCACCCTCAACTTCTTGAATTTTCATTGCAAGGTCATAAACTCGCTCTAAGTGTGAGATGTCGTGACCTGTGTTTTCTTTTTCAAAAAGTTCAGTAATTTTTGTTTTTAGTTTGTTTAAAATTTCTAATTCTTGCATAAGTTTCTCCAAATTTATTTTAGCATTAATTGTTTGATTTTCAAAATATTTTTGGCTTTAGGTTCTTTGCAAAGGTTGGTTCATAGGACATTTTTTCAAGAAATAATAAAAAATTAGATATTTTTTCACATAAACCGACACAATTTGACAATATCCCCAACGGAAAACTATAGCAAAATTATGTATAGTTATATTAGCGTGATAAAAATTTATTGCTAATGAAAAGGGTGAATGATGAGTAGAAAAAATTCAAATGATGTTTTAAAGAATATGATTGATATTTTAAAAGAATCTCTTGGTGAACTTGCAGATTATAAAGACACGGACGGGCAACAGTTTCAATACGGCGAAAAAGTTGCTTATGTTGAGTGTTTAGAAATGATTATAGAATGGGAATTGGCTGACGAAAACGGCCTTGATTTTGATATTGAAGACAAATTTCCATTGTAGATTTGACTTATAAGTTTTTATAAAAAAAGACCCAAAGGGTCTTTTTGTGGTTTTGGTATTATTCTTTTTCAATTTGGGCTGAATCGTCTTTCCAGGTCTTTTCATTAATAAATGGTGTGAGAGCCATTAAAAATGCTTCAGTTGTCAGGTCAATTCTTGTCATAACATCTTGAGTTAAAATTCCAATTCCGCCAGTTGAACTTCTCAGGTCAGTTTCGCTGAAAATTCTGTCCATAACAGTTCCAAGTGTTTCAGTTTTAATGTCCTCAACATATTTTGTTGGAACAGGAAAACTTGAACTGGCGCCATAGCCGGTTTCGCCCTTGTTGTTTTTAATGACAGCAATGTTGCTGATTGCCCAAAATCCAAGTTCACTTGTGAGACCAGACTCAACAGCCATAAAAAGGTCAGCACTAATATGGTTTTGTTTTGCGTGAGCCATTAGGTTGTTAACCCTGTTCATTGCACCCTCAAAGGTTTCAATTCCAACGGGTTGTTCACTAACGTTCGATGGCGCACTAATGCCAACAACTTCAACATCTTTGTAATAATGTTTGAGTGCTCGTCTTGCTCCTTCAATTTTTCCAGGGTTTTTTGTTGCGATTAATACTTTCATTTTCTTTCTCCTTTTTAGAATTTTGCTGTTAAAAAAAACTTCTTACGAATAAACAAAAACAGCATAAAGTTGTTTTTTGTCCATTCATAAGAAGTTCTAAAAAGTTTAGAAAATTCCCAGCGCTAAATTAATCCGGAATGGGTTAGGGATTACGCACTTTTATTATATCACACGCCAGCGCAATGTCAATAGTGGTTGGCATTTTAATTAATCAAATTCTTAATGTGAGTTGATAATGCAGAATTGTCACAATTTGCCTCGAACAACGATTTAAAGTTTCTGCCGCTGATTGTGTGTTTCAAAAATTCTTGGTCAATATTCTTCACAATTTCAAGCATATCTTTGTGGGTCACTTTTTTAACTTCGTCCAAAATTTTCTTGTTTCTCTGTTCTGGAACAACTCTTTCTTTTGGATAACCATTTCCAGCCTCGTGTGCAAAAAGTTCATTAAAACAATATTCAAGGTTAAGTTCCGCACCCCAGCCAAACCCTTTTGCAAAAGGGAAACTTACGGCGTTTCCGTCATTGATTTGCATAAACATATATGCGTCGCTGGGGTCAACAATGTGTCCACATAAAACGTTAGGGAATGAGTTTGCAGCAAGCATCGCACCTTCGCCAGTGCCACAGCCTGTTACTACAAAATCAACGGTTTTTGTATTCAACAAAATCGCCGTTAAAAGACCAGCCTCAACATAGGTGAGTTGTGTTTCATCTTCAGCATTATATGTTCCAAAATTTAAAACCTCGTGGCCATATTTTTCAGCCACCTTTTTTAAAGAATTATAAATCATTTCATTTTTCGCACATTGCGAATTTTCATTAATAAGCGCAATTTTCATAACTTTACTCCTCGTCGCGATTATACAATAACGCCGCCAAACCTGTCAATAAAACTAGATTTGCGTATTGGAAAAAGAAGAGTTTATATAATTTGCAATAAACACAATATTTTTATATAATATGCCTATGAAGAAAATATTAATAGGTTTATTGATTATTACAATTATTGGAGCAGCCGGATTAGGGTTGTGGTTTATGTTGAAAGAAAAAAATCCACCACAAACACAACCACCTCAAACTCAATATGCCGAAGTTTCTAGAATCGGCATAGGTGGCGGCGGTGCTTTTTTAAACCCAATGATAGACCCCACCGACGAAAACATATATTATGTTACCAGCGATATGGGGGCTTTATATTTTTCACATAATAAGGGTGAAACTTGGAATAGAACAGAGGCTCGTGGTGTTTTTACACAAACACACATTGCCAGCAACGGAACTGTTTTTGCTGGAGGTTTTGGGGTGTATTCATCTATAGATAAAGGTGAAACTTTAAATCTTATTTATCCAAAAGACGTCAAACATAGTGTGAGCCGTTGCGGTTGGAACGAGAACTTGATGTTGGCTGAGGACTATGATAATGGTTACGTGAAAGCCATTGAGTCTAATGAATCGCATCTATATTTCACAACCGTGTCTTGGGAAGGACAAATGAGGTTAATAAAAAGTGATTATAATGGCGAAAATGCGGCTATATTATACACTGCTGACCTTGGCATAGTTGACCCTATGAGTGATATAGAAATGAGTTTGGTTTGTGTGGAAAGTGGCTTATATATGTCCTATGGAAAAAATATAGGATTTTATGATTTTAACAACCATACTATGACAGATGTTTATACTACTACAGGATACATAAAAGATGTTTGCGAAATAGATGGGAAAATATTTTTAATAGATGATTTGCCAGCGTCAAGCAAAATATTGTATACGGAAGATTTTGAATCTTTTAATGATTTATTAGATTATAACACGCTCACAAACGAGTTTACTAAATATGAGGTAGACGGAACATTTAATTGGCACTTCAAAGAAATTAGCGGGAATAATTTTGAGAATATTTATTTGTCTTTTAGTTCTCCTGTGAATGAATATGATGACACTGTCGACGGAATAATGAAGTTTAATGGATTAACCTTTGAATGGATATTTGATTCAATGTTTAAAACAAGATTTGTTACCGAGTTTGGTGGCTGGTCATATGGTTCACACGGACCTTTTTATGGCATTACTTCGAACTCTCACGATGATAACCAATGTCTAGTTGCAAATGTTGAAACAATATATCTTATGGAATATCCTAATGATGAAGGTAGAAAGATTAAAACATTACACTGTGCAGATTATGGGGACAATAGACACTCCACTACGGGCTTAGATGTTCAAACAACATATTTTGTGAAAGAAGACCCATTTGATAAAAATCACATCATAATATGCACTACAGACTTGGGATTGCAGAACAGTTACGACAATGGAGAAACTTGGCAAAGAATGGAAATTACTGGCTCGGATTATGATATTTATAACACTTGTTATGATTTGTATTTTGATAAATATAACAAAGATGTTGTATATGGACTATGGAGTTCTAGACACGATGCACCTTACAATCCTACCATTTATGATAAAGACTATACAAAGGGTGCTTTTGCAAAGTCTGTCGACGGAGGAAAAACGTGGGATTTTTCGTATAGCAATGGAATTCCGGCGGACGCTATACCAGTGAAAATGAGCCTTTCTCATAATGAAGATGCCTTCTATATTGCCGTTGCAACATTTAATAGAGGTTTTTATCTCAGCAAAGATGGTGGTAAAAATTTTATTGCTATAAGTGCCGGAATGGATACGTTTGAAGGACTAATTTTTGGTGAAGATGTAGTGCTGGCGGGTGATAATGTGTATTGCCTTGTTGCACCATATCTAGATGAAGGGTATTGGAAACCTGCAAAATTATACCAATATAGCATTTCGAGTTCGTCTTTACAAAAAATAGATTTAGGTGATATTACACTTGCTAGAAGTTTGGCATACAACGAAAATAGTGGACTATTCATAAATGTAATTCCAACTTACTCATACAAATGGTTTGAGGAGTATAATGACGGCTCTTGGGTGAATGAAAATGGTGGAATATATCATTATAATGGTGAAACAATAGAGTTGGTTTTTGAGAATTATGATGGTATATTCTATAGCACTTTTGGCTTAGATGGAAAAATGTATGCAACAGATACATATGGAAAAGTTTTTGTGATAGATGAAAAAGGCGGTAGATTACTTTGTGGTGGGTTGTTTAATATGTTAAAAAATATTAGTTTTTCATTAGACGGCAAAACATTGTATATAACCACCTTTGGTGGCGGAACCTACAGAATTAAGAATTATGCATTATTAAGCAGTTACACAAAATAGTTTAAAAGAAACATTAAAAAAACGACTTTTTAAAAGCCGTTTTTTTCTTGGAAAAACCAATATGAGTAATTATTATTCTCTCATTTTTCAATAAGCCATTAACCATTTCTCCATATCTTGGGTTCGAATCCCCACCTGCGGAGAGTTAGCTTGTCGAAACTAACCTCATAAACCTATCAAAACACTGTAATTGTCAGCATTTATGAGTCTGATTCTCTTCAAAAAGGTATCTATTTTATATCAAATTTATATCAAAAATATATCACGAAAATCATATAAAAACGCTAATTTCTTTTGATATATTTTGACAAGTTTTGCCACATGAGAAGGTCTTTTCACACCTTCCTTTTTTTATTAAATTAAATGTCGAGTAATTGGTACCGTAAGGACAATTTAAATAAATGTCGACAGTTTCTTCATCTATTTCTATTTTATTAATTGTATAAGTAACAAATTCATAGTCATCTAGTTTTAAAGCATTTGAAAAATATTTTTTGATATATGGTTTTTTAAATCTTTCATCATCTTTACTTTTCTCATAAAATATTTCAGCATCTAGTTCAGTAATTCTGCTTTCAAGAAACTTTATTCTATTATTGGTTGTATCATTAAGAATTCCGTTTTCAAGAGCTTGAATAAGATTCTTTAATGACTTTTCACACTTTATTTTTTCTTCTTCATATTTTCTTAGTTGTTCTAGATTTTTTTTTTGCTTATATTTTTCTATAAGAATTTTTGAAATGGCATCAATATTATAATGGTTTGAAATGAATGTTCTAATAAATGATGTTAGATAATCTTCAAGATATACTTTTTGATAAGCTGTTGCATTACAAGTATGGTTTCTTTTTCTATTAAGACATTTGTAGTACCTATAAACCCAATTATGTTTTGAGGTTCCACCATCAACTTTAAAAGGTGCTTCACATTGTTTGCAAAAAATTTTACCTCTATAAATATAAAGTTCTTTTACATTACCACCATGTCGATAAGCGTTTTTGAGACTGATAACTTTTTTAAAAACATTTCTTTGAATGATGGGTGGGTAAATATCGTGAAAATATTCACCATCATATTGATACAAACCAGTATAATATTCTTTACTGAGAATTTTACGAACTGCTCCTGCTGAAAATAATTTTCCTGTCTTATAATGAGTGCACCTTCTTCTAAGTTTCTTTGCTATGTCTGTACAATGATGTCCCATTAAATATTGCTTGAAAATAAATTTTACAACATTTGCTTCTTTTTCATCTATCACAAGTTTTTTATCTTTTATTTGATAACCATATGGTCTGATGCCACCATAATAATTGCCTTTCATTCGAGATTCTCTTAAACCACGCTTAACTTTTTGAGAAAGTTCAGCAGAGTAGTATTGATTTAATCCTTCTAATAAACTTTCTAAAATTATACCTTCAGGCGTATCTGGAATATTTTCCATAGCAGAAACAACTGTTATGCCTATATCTTTTAAATTTTTCTTATGAATAACTGATTCATATTTGTTTCTTGAAAATCTATCAAACTTATAAACTAAAATACAATCCCATAGTCTCTTTTTTGAGTCTGATAACATTCTTTGAAATTCAGGTCGATTATCATTGGTTCCTGTCATTGCTCGGTCAACATAATATTCTAATATTTCAATGCCATTTCGTTCTGCGTATTCATTACAAACACGCACTTGTCCTTCAATACTTTGCTCTGTTTGACTATCGCTAGAATATCTAGCATAGACAACAGATTTTTTCATTATACCTCCTTTATAGATACCTGCATAAATAGTATACCATAATGATAGGGAAGAGTAATAATGGTATATAAATAAAAACGCAAAAAATCACATAAATATAATGAAAAAAATAAAAAATGACACCATTTATTAAAAAATAATGTCATTTTTGCAGTTTTTATATATTTACTTTATTAAAAAATAAAATTTTCTTTAAATTATCCTTTAAGCTTTTCAACATTGTTTTGGAAATCTTCAAAAGACATTATTTGATTTCCTGCAAATGCTCTAAAATCACCATTTATTTCTGCATAACAAAATCTAAAAATATTAGAATCTTCATAATACTCACTTGTACAATAATATAATTCATTATCAATTATTTTAATACATACATAATTACATTCGCATTCGTATCTAACATTTGGAACTTTTAGATAAATACCATTATTAATCATTTCAACAGGCATAAAATAAAATTCTTCATTAACTTCACACCCTGTTTTTTTAATATTTTCTAAAATTAAAAATAATGTCTTACGAAATTCTTCTTCATTATGATAAAATTTGTTGAAAACTGTTATGTTTGGACATATTAACTTTAATAAATGATTAGTTAAAACATAATTAGTGGATTTCAATAACACTTCTTCGAAATATTTTTTTTCTTCCTCAAAAAAATTAGAATTTATTTTTGTTTGTTTTTCTTCATTTATAGATAATTGCTCAACAGGATTAATTTTGTTTTTTGGTTTCTTCTTTAATTCTAATTTAAATGGATTATATTGTTCATAATTATTAAAATTCTTTATTTCATTTAAAATAATTATTTTATCTATCATTCCATCATTATATTGAATTTTAACTTCATTGTAAGCTCCAGTTGCAGGATAATGTATATACATTTTTACATCTTCATAGTATTTAACACTCTCATTATTTAGCTTATATGCTCTACAAGGAGTATTATATTCACTTTCTAATTTTCTTAGATTGATATTTTCCAAATAGTTGATAATGTTTTCTTTTCCTTCAATTTTATTATCAGTATCTAATGAATGAAATACAGCATCATCTTTTAATATTCTATATAAACTATATGTTGAGCTATCTTCCAAAGCAAGAGAAACAAGTTCTAATGCATCCAAATAATTTGATTTTGCTTTTTGTTGTTTTGCTAATTTGAATTCATGTTCAGGTAAATTCATATAGGTATCATAATATTTTTTTGAATCAACCAAATTTTTCTTACAAAGGTTATCTAATATAGAACGAAATTGTGTGTAATAAATAACACCATAATCTTTTATCGATTTTCTAAATTCATATAACAAAGTTGAACCCGATTTGTATCTATTTGAAATTAAATCCAAAAGCGTTTTATTAAAGAAATCTTCATTATAATAAACGACTTTATCATCTTTTGATAAAAAATAACCATCTTTCTTAGTTAGTTCTAAATATTCTTTTTTTAAGTTTTTAAAATCAGATTTTTTTAGTTTAACAGCATTATTGATAGAATCAGTGATTTTATACTTTTTATTTTTTAAATCTTGTTTAGTTGCAAATTTTACATAATAAACATTATCACAATTTTCAAATCTTTCTGCATAATACAATAAATTTAAAATTGAATTAGCATTTAGAGCATTGCACCACAAATATAATTTGGTACTTTTGCCCTTATCTTTAAAAATATCACATATCATCGATGATGCTCTTTCATCACAATAGCTCTTAGACCAAAAATGTAAAGAATTTTTTGGAATATCAAATTCTTGAGCAAATTGATAAATGTTATAATCAATTTTTCGTTCATATGGTTTTTTTAATTCATCTCTATAATAGCGAAGAAAATCAACACCTATATCACTAGGTGGTGATAATTCAAAAAATATATGAATATCTTTCATTTCTGCTTTAGAACAACACTCTCCACAGCGAGGACAAGTTCTTCTTTCAAAATAAAGTTTGCTTGAAATTTCTTCTCCACAATTTCTACATTTTTTATACATAAGTTTTTCATAACTTTCTTTTGTTATAAAATCTGTAACATTTCCTTTTAAATTTTTTTCCATAATAAACTCCAAATTTATTTATCCGTCAATTTCTATTTTTGATTCAATACAAATTTCAGTAATATAGATTTTATCTGTTTTAATGTATACTTTACATTGATTGTATTCTGAGGAAGACATAGGATAGGTTAATAAGATATGACCATTGTCTAGATTTATATCATTTAAGTTATTCGGTAAAACAACTTTTGCAAATACAAGATAATCTCTATTCAATGTGTTTTCAAAATAATCTAATATATTTTTTCTTCCTACTACTTCTTGATTTAAATAGCCAAATCTTAAAACAGTTTTATCGTTTATTCTTTTACAAATAGAGTGAACATCACCAAATTCAAAAGCATAATGAAATTGATGTAGATATTCATGATTTAGTTGCGATAAAGGTTTTTGTTGATGAGGAATAAAATCAACAATTTGAACTTCATAATCTTTACATTCCTTACCATTTTTTAAAATAATAGAATTTCCTTTTCTTTTTTCAACATCATATGTTTTTCCTATATCTAATCCTTCAGTAGTTGGAACATTTTTACTAGGTGAGCCATTAAAAATGACCTTTGAAGGTTGTAGTTTTTCAAATAAACTAGCTTCAAATTCTTTTTGTTTATTCTTTTTTATGTTTACTAAATAATAATCTTCATCATAACCATAAACAACTGCAACTTGATAGATTTTACCATTCTTAAGTTCTTTTGTTGACGGTCCAATATATTTAACAAACATATCAAATGGAAGATATTGATATCTATCAATGCCAGCATTTCTTTTTAAGGAAGAAACAAAATAAATGATATCAGAATTTGTAATTTCCATATTAAATTCTTTTTTTAATTCAATATATTCTAATAAACGCAACATAAAATCGTCATTTTGTTCATCTGTTGTTTCATCTCTTAAAAGAATGAGTGTGCCAATAATATCATCTTTTTCTAGATTAAGTTTTTTTAATGCATTGATTAACATTTTCGTGTGTTTTTTAATCTTTGATTCGATAGTTATATCTTTTTTAGATTCATATTTTCTTATTTGAAAGTTGCTTAAAAACTCTTCTTTGCTGATAATTGAATTTTCTTTTAATAATTTATACGCTTTTTCTAAATCTTCACCCCTAAATGGTGCAAGAGTTAGTTCAGATAATCCAAGTTTGATAATTAAACTCACAAGCTCATCAAATTCTTCGTCTGATAAATTACAGTTAAATTCTTCATCATCATAATCAACATATCGAAAATCATCAAAAGGCTCCACGCTTTTAATATGTTCAATTTTAATTTCATGATTTCGATTGTAACTATCTGCAAGAGAAATCGTATCAACATCATTATTTGATTGATATATGTCAACTAAAATACCAATATCATAATCATCATTAAAATAGGAAACTTTAATTGGTTCAAGTTTGTATTTTTCTAAATCACTTATTTGCATAGTGTTTTCTCCTTACAAATACATTATAGCAAAATCTGTGTCCAAAAAAACGGATTTTAAGGCAAAAAATAAAAATACTTATAATTTTTAAGTAATAAAAAAACAACGACCTAGGTTTTTTAACCCAAACACACGAAGTGCATCATGTCGTTGTTTGAAAACTTAATACCACCTGAACACGAAGTTCTGCATTAAATTTTCTATTTGTAGTATAAATCAAACAAATAAAAATTGCAATGCATAATAAAAATAAAAACACTTGTATTTTATAAAAATTATGATATTTTCTTTATAGAAGTGGCGAGTCCTTGAGACAATAGTAGCGATTTATCGTGAAGACCACTTCTTTTTTATTGTATAATATTTTAACCTTTTTCCTCCAAATTAACCTTTCGGGTGCTAATGTAGCATAGTTAGTCATAGAGGTAAATGAGAGAAAATTTTTTGAGTCAACTTTATTGGTTGGCTTTTTTATTTTGTCAAAAATTTTTCTTTTGTTTCTCATTGACCTCTATACTCAAAAATTAAATGTTAGTTTGCATTTTACTAAGAACTATGCTCCATAGCCCTTTGCCGAAAGGTTAATTTTTTATGGAGGTAAAAGAAATGACAACAAATCAAGTTTATTTAAAGGAATTTGAGTTTTATGACGGCGAAGCCTTTATAACATTCAACATTCTAGGATTCAACGAAGATAAAAATACCGTTGAAGTTGCCATTACTGATAGAGGTCGAATAACTGTTTCAGAATTTGACATCTATGAAGATTTTAATGGTTATTACATTGAGTATAAACACATGCTCAACAAAATTTATTTTGAAGATTTTAATTAAAAGGAGTTAAACGAATGGAAGAAATCGAAATCGTAATCGGTTCTTGGGGTTCTTACAATGAATGTAATGAAAGAAGTCTTGGCTCTAACTGGTTAAGACTTTCAGAATATTCTGATTGGGAAGAGATTCAAACCGAATTAAAAAATCAAGGATTTATACTTGATGGAATTGATGAAGAATTATTTATTCAAGATGTGAGTAGCTTTCCAGACACATCTGTAAATTGGGATTGTATGCACCCAAAGAGATTTTTTGAAATTTTAAAGGAGTCTGGAATTTTAGATGATTCATATAAATACGAAACATTTGAAGCATTTTTAGAAGTTGAATCATTTGATGAATTTGAACGCAGAGTTGAATCTGATGGTTCAAATTGGGATGATGATGTTTACATTTATAAAAATCGTGATTGGTATGATTTAGGTTATGAATTTTTGCATGAATGTCATCAAATACCAGATTTTCTTGATAACTATATCGACTATGAAAGATATGGTGAAGAATTTAAATATGACGGATTCCAAGAATATAGTAATGGAATTATTGAAATTAGATAGGAGTTAAAATTATGAATATTGAAAGAGAAACTAAAAAACAAAAAGCTATTGAAAACTTAAAGAAATTAGACATTTACAAACCTTATATTAAAGGATTTAAAAACGAAGATAACATTTGTTATTTTGAAAATTATGGTGGTTATTGGGCTTGGCAAGAACCAGAGTTAATTGAAAAAGTAAAAGAGTTAGAAGAACAACATAATTGTTTGGTATATGCAATTACTCACGAATATACAGCAATAGGTGAGATGTATTCATTTTTAATCGTAACTGATTATGAAGAAGAATGGGATACATTACTTGAGAAATATGGCAATCAATATTATGGATTTGCTTATGTTTGGAATGTTGATGATGATATGTGTAGTGAATTTGGAACTATTGCATTATCAAGTTTTGGTGGTGGTATTAGGAGGATTGGATAATGTTAAAAGAAAATGAAGTTTATGTAGTTCAATTTGACTATTCAACAGAAGATACTGATGGTATTGACTTATATTTATTTAAACACTTTGATGATGCTTTTGCTAAATTTAAAAGCATTATTAAAGATGAAATAAAATTCTATACAGAAAGTTATTCTCATTTGGAAGAAGATTTTGAATTAGATACAAATATAGATGACGATAATGCACTTGAATATTATTGGAATTACAAATACAAACATGACTATTATGTTCATACATTTTTAGACTTAAAAATTAAAGAGGTGAAATAATGAGAAACTTAAAAGAAGTTAGACCCTTGCTTAGTGCTATTTATTGCATTAACAGAACAGGTTCAAAAGATGAAGATATTGAGAAAATACTTGATTATGCTTTTAATAGATTATTTAATCAAAATACCAATTTGTTGAAACTTGCTTGTATTGGTAGGACAAAAGAAGATTCAATGCAAGAAATTAAACAAATATTAAAAGAAGATACTTCAATGGAGGTAGAATAATGGATGTGTATTAAACTAGAAAATGAATATGGATATAAACTATGCTATTCATTAAAAACACGAAAAAGAAAGTTAATAGTTGATTGTATAACTAACACCTATGGTTTAGCAAAATTTGAAAAACAACAACGCTTAAAAACAAGTAAAATAAGAGATTGGTATATATTGCCAATTAGAAAAAAAGAATATAAGAAGTTGTGGAAAGACTGTCCGTTTTAGGATGGTCTTTTCATTATTTTTAAAGGAGGAATTATGAGTAAATTAAATCTTGCTACGAAAAATGCAGAGCAAGAAAAAATCAAACAATACTTGGAAGAAAATGCAAGTGATGTATTGATTAAAAAGATAAATGAAGGAGTCGAAATTGTAAAAGACAATAAGCTTGTTATAAACAAAAAAGACTTAGATGGTTTTTGGAGTTATGCAATAGAAGAAGCAAAAAAACAAGTAGATAAAAACGCTAGAGGTGCAATAGTAGAACATACAACTGTATTTGGTTGGGCTATTCATTATTTTGAAGAATCTAGCATTGAAGGTAAACTTTACAATCTCGATGGAACTGAATATAAACCTGAAATCAAGCAGGTTGAAAAAACAAAAGTTGAAGTCAAAAAAGAGCTTGAAAAACCTAAAAATACACAGGGTTCATTCTTTGACTTTACAGATGTAGAAGAACCAAAACAAGAAGAATTTAAACCTATTCAAGAAGAAATTATTGAGTATGAAGAGCCTGATGAGTTGTTTGATGACACAACAGAGAAAGTTCCTGTTAAAAGAATAAATCAAAATACAGTAATTGACCTAAAAACAGGTGAGGTTATAGTTGAAAATGCTGATTATAACGAAGATTACATAAACAAACTAAAAACTGTTCTTGGTGCGATTTTAGAGGTAAAATTATGATTAAAGAAGAATACATTAAACCAATGCCAAAATATATAGTTAAATTGATTAAAATGAAAGATGACCACTCATACAATAAATATTCTGGTCTAAGATTTTTTTCATACTTTACTAAATACAACAAAGAACTTGTGAAAGTAACTGTTGCTGTGAAAAGTCGTGGCAAAAAATGGGCTTGTAAACAAGTTGCAGTTCATGGAATCCACTCTGATATATGTTTAGTTAAAGATATGGAATTTTGCTTTATGGGTGGCTATCAAGTTGGGTTTTATTTTGAAGGATTAACCAAACTTAAATGGTATGAAGATGGAAAATGGTATGAGGCAAAAGATAGTGTTTATGACCCTTATTCAGTATGCGTAAATGAAGAATATCTACTCAAATTTCCAGAATATAAATACAGCAAAGTTAACTATATTCCAACTGAATACGCTTTTAAATATTTAAGACTTTATGAACAATATCCAGAAATGGAACTTATGGTAAAAGCAGGTCTTTACAACTATGTTTTTAGTAAACAAATCTTAAGAAAATTAAAGAAGGATAACAACTTTAAAAAATGGATTTTAGCAAATCTTAAAGAACTTACAAAAAATTATTTTTATGTTAGCACTGTCTTAAAAGCATATAAAAACAATAAACCATTACAAGAAACACAAGTCTATGAGGCAAACAAAAAAATATTTATGAGAAGTGAAAATTACAAGAATCTTAAAGCTGAAATTGGAGCAAATGAATACGATAAATTTTTAAAATATTTAGCAAATCAAAATACAAATTGTTCTTCTTATATTGATTATATGAACGCTTGTAAAGAACTTGGTTTAGACTTTAAAGACACAAAAAACAAATATCCAAAAGATTTTAAAAGATGGCACGATATAAGAATTGATGAGTATAAGACAAAAAAAGCATTAGAAGATGAGAAAAAACGCAAAAAGTTATATGAGGATTTTAAAAATGTAGCAAATAAGTATGGTTTTCTTGAAAGAAACTTGAAAGATAACTTTATTGTTATTATTGCTAAATCTCCATATGATTTAACCATTGAGGGTAAAGAATTACATCATTGTGTAGGAATTATGAACTATGACCAAAAGTTTATTCAAGAAAAAAGTTTAATATTCTTTATTAGAAACAAAGAAGACCCCAACACACCTTTCGTTACAATGGAATATTCATTAAAAGAAAAAAAGATACTTCAATGTTATGGTGATAAAGACTCAAAACCAGCTGATGAAGTATTAAATTTTGCAAATAAAATATGGCTGCCATACGCTAATAGAAAATTGAAAAAGATGGTGGCATAGGAGGAATTATGATTTACTTAACAAAAGGCTATACAATAAAAGATTTTGAAACAAGAGAAGAAGCACTTGAATATATCAAACAAGATTTAGAACAACACAAATTAAATTACAAATTAGTGTTTTCAACAAAAGAAAAAGATATTGAAATTTTAGTTTATCAATATCACACACTTTATACTGAAATGTATATGATTCATACAAAATTAAATTTAAGAGATAGAGGTGAACAATATGAGTAATTATTTTAGAGTTGCTGGTTATAAGCCAGATGATGATTTTTGTTTTATTATAGATTCAAATGGCATGTTTGAAAAGAAATGGCAATTAAGTGCATTGTTAGTTTCAAAAGGTTTAAAGATTTTAAATATTACAACAGAAGAAGATATGCTTGATGTAAATATTGAAAAAGTTGAACATGATACTGAACATATATTTTTAAGAGCTAGTAAATTTGGCAAACCAGAAAATATCGATTATAAGTTGAACGATAAAATCTATAAAGCACTTCAAGTAGGTGATAAGATATACATACCAAATAAAAATAATTAAAAGAAAAAGGCCACTTAAAAAAGTGGTCTTTTTTTATGCCTTTTTAAAAATATCAAAAGGTGATGGATTAGTTGTATAAGCAATAGACTTTTTATCTTTATAAGTTTTCTTTTCATCTAACAAGACTGAAAAAGTAAACGATTCAATTATGTTATCAATGACCTCGATAAAATCTCTTTGATATAGTTTTTTAAATTCGCTTATATAAACGGGATTTTCATTAAAAAACTTAACAATAATATCTTCAACTTTATTTCTATTTTGTGTTCGAACTGAATCTTTTTCATTTTCTTCTGAATAAATCAAATCAATAGAAATCATTTCTTTCAATTCTAAAAATAAATCATTTACCATAAAGTTTAAAATACCCTCATTTGGGAAATAATATAGTAAAATATTTAATGAATTATCCATAAACACCACCTATTCTAAATTTTACATTACATCAAACTGAATTTGTATCTTTTCTGGTTCAATGTAAGCGTTTTTTATTGCATCTAAAACATAAATCTTAACATCTTCAACATTTCTAAGTTCAAGTTTAAAAAGCACATCTAATTCAGGTTCTCGACCATAACCAAAATCATGGTTACGAACATAATCTTTACTATCCATAATATCTCCTAAAATAACTCTAAATATCTTTATCTTTTGTATGAATCAATTAAACTTTTGCTGTTATTTTTACCTTTGTATTATCAGCAAGTTCTACAATTAGTTCATTATCTTTTATGGTTATTGTATTCTTAATTTCTGCCATAAAATAAGTTACTAATGTTTGTAATACTTCATTTGCATTCATACTTTATACTCCTTTAATTTAATACATCTATTATATGTTCTCTTTTCTCCCCAATGCAAGTAAAAATGGGTAAAATCGGCAAGAATATAAAGGAGAAGTGATAACACTTCGTCTAATTATGTCGCATTTTGTCGAATTAAGTTTAAGGGGTAAAAATAGTGAACAGTTTTCAAGAGTCTTTAAAAGAATTATTAGAAGATAATAAACTGAGTAGATTACAATTATCAAAAATTATTGGTGTTGATTATTCAACAATAAATGGCTATTTTAACAAGAACTATTATCCTCAATTAGATATAGCAATGAAGATTGCTAAATATTTTAATTGTTCTTTGGATTATTTATATGGTTTATCTGATAATAAGAAAAATGAGAATAGTAATGATTTACCATTTTATGATACATTGAATCATTTAATAAATGAAAGTAAATTATCTTTAAGACAAGTATTTAAAGATATGAAAGTGAGTATAGCAAATTATTTTAGATGGAGAGATGGGGTAATTCCTAAAACATCTGTCTTAATTGATATAGCAAAATACTTTAATGTAGGTTTAGATTATTTGGTAGGGAATAAAAAAGACTAACTTTAATAGTTAGTCTTTTTTACAAATTCTTGGGAACAGCGTAAGGTTGCAGATTTAACAAACAGATTTGATAATTTAAGAATTCCAGTTACTGCCAATCAAAGAATTTCAGGAAAAACACCTTATTATGGTGCTAACGGTATTCAAGATTATGTTTCTGGATACACGCATAAAGGCGAATTTATTTTAGTTGCTGAAGATGGTGCTAATGATGTCAAAAATTATCCAGTACAATATGTAAATGGCGAAATTTGGGTCAATAATCACGCTCATGTATTGCAAAACAAACAAAATATAAGTAATAATAAGTTCTTAAAATATTCAATTTCAAATGCTGATATTGAAAGTATTTTGGTAGGTGGAGGTAGAGCCAAATTAAATTCAGACGCTTTAATGAATCTTGAATTAAACACACCAGAATATAAAGAACAAGAAAATTTGGGTGAACTATTTTTGAAAATAGATAAGATTATCACCCTTCATCAGCGTAAGTAATTTAATAAAAATTAAGTGCAAACTATATGTTTGCACTTTTTTATTATTTCTTGGGAACAGCGTAAGGTTACTGAATTAGGCAAAATATCAATTGGTTTAGTTACTACAATGACAGCACATTACACCGATAAAGGATACCTGCTTATAAGAAACTCCGATATTAAAGATGGTAGATTTGAATTTGGAGAAAATCCAATTTTTTTAGAAAAATCTTTCGCATTAAAAAATTCATCAAGAATGCATCAACTTGGAGATGTAATTACAGTTCATACAGGAGATGTTGGAACATCTGCTGTAATTACTGAAAATGAAGTAAATTCCGTAGGTTTTGCTACAATTATTACAAGACCAGATACAAAGATTTTAACTTCAGATTATCTATGTTCATTCTTAAATACAGATAAGCATAAAAAATGGGCTATTGGCGTTTCAACAGGAGATGGTAGAACAAATTATAATTTAGGTGATTATTATAATTGTATTGTTCCATTACCAGAAATAAAAGAACAAGAAAAAATTAGTTGTTTTATAAAAGAATTAAACAATATTATCACCCTTCATCAGCGTAAGTGCGAAAAATTAAAAAATATTAAAAAATCCCTATTAGAAAAGATGTTTGTATAAAAAAGGAGGTAAAATATGGCATTTAATGACGAATTATTGTTTGAA
>SVHI01000029.1 GCA_015055905.1 Clostridiales bacterium
TATGGCACTTGCTATTGCCATTCCTTGCGCATTTGGCTTGGTTGGTTGTGGCGAAGACCCAGCAGACCCAACAACACCACCTGCAACACCTACACACACCCATTCATACACATCATATGAATATAAGGTGGAAGATGGCAAGGCATACAAGGTTGAAACAGGTTGTTCTTGTGAAGTTGACACAAAAACAGAACTTCAAAACTATGTAATTGCAACAACAACCGATGTTCTTGAAGTTATTGCAGAAGCAGAAGAAAACAAAACAGTTGTTTTGACATCAGGTGACTATGAAACAATCAAGTTAATTGGTGCAGATTCATTTGCTGATGGTATCACAATTTTAGGAACAACAAATACAAGAGTTAATGGTTTGGTTGTTTCAAGTGGAAAAACTGCTGAAAATGCAGCAGCAAACGATGCCGTTTCTTCAAACTTAACAATCGAAAATATTAACTTTACAAATGACCTTAGAGTAAGAAACTGCAGTATGGACGGAATTAAAGTTCTTAACTCAACATTCACTCAAGGTGCTGTTGTTTATATTCGTGCAAATGTTTATTCAACACCTCACGACTATGAAAGTGAAAATGAAATTTTTGGAACTGAAGCAACAACTGCTAGTGCTTCAAACTTCCACGAAAGAGCAAGTGACAAACTTTGCTTAATTAAAAATGTAGTAGTTGAAGGTTGTGATTTCTCAGGTTCAGACGAAGAAATTGAAGATGCAGAAGTTGTTATCGATGACCAAACAGCAATTTTTGTTGGTGGAGATGCAGAAAATGTAACAATTAAAAATAACAACATCGAAACTGCAGAATGGAATGGTATTCAATTAGGTTGCAAAGGTGAAGTTGTTGTTGAAAATAACACAATGGACGACACTGGCAGCCGTTCAATGAGAATTGTTATCACTGATGCTGACACTGAAATGACTATCGCAAACAATGCTATGGACAACAGTGACCAAGCTGAAAGTAACAGCGAAAAAATCAAAGTTACAGGTCCTGCAGGTGCAACTGTTGAATGTGAAGGTAACACATACGCAGGTGATGCAATTTCAACTGATGACCAAATTTTGGTAAGTTTAGCATAAGACTCTCCGCATTTTTGCTATTCGCTAAAATTTCAAATCAAGTTGCTTTGGTTTGAAGAAAAAAAGACTGACAAATTTTGTCAGTCTTTTTTTTAGCCGATTGTTGTGTCTTTTTCAGTTTTTTCAGCCTTTTCTTTTTCTGGCTTAGGCTCTTTTTTTTCTGGCTCGTTTTTGTTAATTTCAACGAGTTTCTCTTTTTTTGGAGCCTTCTTTTTTTCTTGTGTTTCTTCAAATGTTTTCTTTCTCTCTAAATATTCATCTAAAAGTGAGTCATAGGCATTCATTTTTTGTTTAACAAGGTCAACCATCCAAGGTTTAACTCTAAAGAAGAAATTGCCTTTCTTTCTAACATTGCAGAAATGGTGAACAACAATTTCGTCATAATATTTGTCTTTAGAGTTGAATTTTTCAGGGAGCATAAGTTTCTTTTTAACGATAAAGTTGAGTGCATCTTGGTCAGGTGAAATCATCTTTTTTGTTGCAACCATTTGTCTTGCTTTAGTGAAAAGTTTTGTTTTTCTAATCATTTTCATATTAAGCAAAAGCACGCCAGAGTTGAAATATCCACGAACCTTCCACCTGTTTGGGTTAAGCCAGTTATAAAGGTCTTTAACGCAAGCAAGTTCATAGTTGTTAACGTCAATATAATAAAGTTGCCTAAGGTTTGAGTTAACGATTGTGTCAGTGTCAAGATAAATAATCTTGTCTGGAATTTCAGGCACGATATCCGCAAAAAGTCTAAGTTGAGCGTATGGTGTGAAATGGTTTCTAAGGTTCTTTGAATTAAGCATACTCTTTTTATAAAGGGTAGTGATGTCAATGAGTTTCACTGAGTTGCTCGCATTCTTTTCTTTAACCATATTCTCAAGATACTTTCTTTGTTCTTCAGAAATTGGTTTAAAATTCTCGTCAACGTCGCTCAGGTCCATTGTGAGAAGATATGTGTGCACAGCCTCTTTTGTTTGTTTAACGGCTGAAAGAAGTGAAATTAAAACCCCGTCAAAAACCTTGTAGTTTCCGCAATATAATAAGTTAATCATAAATCCTCCAAACTTATGTTTAGTGATTTTAGTATGAAGAATTTATAATTGATTGTCAAGCGAAATGAAATTCAAACAATTTATGACTCTAATTCAAATCGTTTTAAAATCTCGCCGTAAGTATATTTGCTAGTGATTGCTTTGTTTGGCGAAAGCATCGCGTCACGGCTGAGTGACCACATTGAAATCATACCATATTCATTTTTGATTGCGTCGTTAACAACAGTGCTAGCCATATCTGTGGTAAAGGTAGGGTAAAGGTCGCTTTCATAACCGATTGCAAATGTAGCACCAGTTTTTAGATATGCTTGGTCGTCAGTCAAATTAATGCCGTGGTTTGAATAGAGTTTTTTGAGTTGCTCAACTGCATTTGTAATGGCTCTAACTGACGCAGTTCCATAGTCTTCATTTTCATAAACACCAGTTCCATAACACATTGTCATAGAGTTGATTATGGTGATGTCAACGCCAGCGTCAAGATAAGCGTTTATGATGTTAAGTTGTTTTTGTTCCCAGCCGTGAGGCATAATAGGAATGGTTAATGTGATTTGAACATCGGTTTTGTCTTGAACCGCCTTAATGGCTTTTGCGTTCACTTGGTTTTGGCTTTGGTCTTGGTTTGATTCTTCAATGTCAAGGTCAAGGCGTTTCACGCCATAAGCCTCAATAACTTCTAAATAAAACCTTTCAAGAGCGTCTTGATTTTGTGTTACAACCCAAGGTGCGTCACCAAGTTGTCCGCCAACAGAAACTGCAAAATCTCCACCTTTTTGCCTTAAAAGTGCAATAGAATCAACAATTCCTTTATATTGTGCTGAATTTTCGCCTCCAGCCTTTCCAAGTGAATAATATCCGCCCCAGCCCCAGCGAATTGTTCCATCACTCTCTAGTGGGGTGGTCGAGTCTGGTTGAATAAACCCAAGGTTATAATACGTGAACCCTGACTCATCAAAAAGTTTGCCAAGGTTTGGTGCACCGCTAAGGCTGTATTCGCTTGCGCTTGTTGGGTCAACCCAAGACGACATATCAATATATGGCGCGGCAACGGTTTTTGGCCAGCCGCTTTTTGTTTTTCCGTTTTTGTCCGTTAGCATATCGTGAGTGATTGTTGGGATAGTGAATAATAAAATAAATGAAACAAGGCTCCATATTGCCATAAAGATATAAATAGGGTAATATCTTCTTTGATACGGAGAAAGTGAATTAAAAAAATTTCTCATAAAAAACCTCTAACTCTATATTGCGCAGATTTTTGAATTTTATGTATTTATGCTCATAAAGCAAGAGTATGTTTGACATTACAAATGAATATAATTAAAATTAAAACTGGAGAAAATGCTATGATTATAATGTATGTTAGACACGCAGATGCCAAAGGTGACGAGCTCACAGAACTTGGTGAAGAGCAATGCAAACTTATGGTGAAACAAGACGAGTGTTTCAAGTTTTCAAAAATCTATTCTTCACCGCTAAACAGGTGCATTGAAACATCTAAATATTTGGCAGAGAAAAACAAGATTGAAATCGAAGTTAAAGAGCAGCTTAGCGAACGTAAGATTTTGAACAGAGACCCTGAAACCGCTGACGAAAAAGAATGGTTTGATAATTATTTAAACCCTAATTTTTCTCACACAGAGCCTGAAGGTTGCAAAGAGTTTTTAGACAGAACCGCTGCAGTGTTAGACGAGATTATAGAAAAGCACAAAAGCAAAAATGAAAACGTTATCATTTCCGCTCACAGTTGCACGATTTATGCAATAATGGCATACCTAAACAAAACCAGCAAAAAAGAGATTAACTGGTATCGAGTTAGCAACTGCGCAAAAATATATTTTGAAATAGATTAAAGGAAAAACTAATGCAACAAATATTTATTAACGGAAAAATTTACACTGGGACTGAAGATGTTCCGCTTGCAGATGCGATGCTTGTCAACGATGGCTTTGTGGTTTTAGTTGGAACGAACGAAGAAATTCTTCAAATGAAAACCGAAGACACTGAAGTTATTGACTTTGGTGGAAAGTATGTCTATCCAACATTTTTTGGACTTTGCGAAAACATTTTTGAAAAGATTGAACAAGAATTAAAAAACGCAAATAAGTTCTCTCTTGATAAAAATACCGCCGATAAAATTGGCGATTATGAGGTTTTTTCGCATTTTGACGCATATAAAAAAGAGTTTTTAAAACTTCAAAAAATTCTTCTTGAAAGAGGAATCACAACAGTTCAAGAAATGGGAATCACAAAAAGGTCTTTCAATTTCTACAAAAAACTTTCGGAAGGTGGCTTTTTAGAAATTGACATCATTGGCTATGTTGACATCAAACTTGCAAAAATGGTTATGGACGACAACTGCAAAAGTTATCGAAAATATAAAAACCATTTCAGGCTCGGCGGATACTATCTTGAAATTGATGGAAAACTAAGCGAGATAAAATCTTGGCTAACAAAGCCATACAAACACACAGACCATCACTGCGGTTACGGCGAGTATTATGGCGAGCAACTCTCTTGTCTCATCAAAAATGCTATGCAAGAAAGAAAACAAATTGCAGTCTCTGCTCACGGTGACAGAGCGGTTGAAGAGTTCCTTTTAATCTTTGAAGAAGTTATGGAAAAAGAAAAGGTGGAAGACACCTATAGACCAATTATTATTGGTGGTGAATTCTTAACAAAAAAGACCCTTTCAAAAATCAAGAAAATCGGGGCATCTGTCTGCTATGAAATCGATGAAAAAATGCCTCTAAAACAAGTTCGTGATTTTGTGGGTGTCAAAAGAAAATCACAATACAAAAACATCTCTCTCATTGACTCAAACGACATCAGGTTTTTGGTGAGCGCAAAGAGAGATTCTTTCACTGATGTTTTCTATGGTTATGGTGAGGTTCTCAAAAAAACGCAAAAGTCAAAATTTATTTCAAAAAAACATCAAATTGACATCAAAAATACGCTAAAATCAATATATTCTCACGCATCTTTCTTAACTTTTGACCAAGAAGAAAAAGGTAGTCTTGAAAATGGAAAGCACGCCACATTCTTGTGTCTTTCAAACCCGATTGAGCATTACCTAGAAAAGGGCGAGTGCGACGAGAAAATTAAAGTTTATTTAAAAGGAAAACAAAATACCAAAGGTTAATCCCTTTGGTATTCTTCTTGTTTAGAAATATCTTTGTCAAAAGTCACTTTTATCTTGGATAAAATTGGGTTGTTGTCAAGCGTAATTTCATCGGTAACTGGCAAACTTGATGTGAGGTTGGTTTCTTCTTTGACAAATTCAAAAGAGTAGTTTCCGTCTGCGTCTTTATAGACTGCAAAAACAAGAATGTCTGTTGCCTCATAAATGATTTCAAACATAACTGAAAGCTCGCCGCTTGAAACAGATTTATTTTTGGTTGTTGAGTTTGTTTTAATGGTTTCATTTTCAAAAGAGCCGTCAGTTGAATAATAGAACAACACAAAGTTGTTGCTGGTTGAAATAAGCCCGTCTTGAACGCTCATAAACTCATTTATCTTTGTTGCGTCTGTTTTAACCAAATTATAGTTTTCGTTTTGTGTGGTGTTATGAAAAACCATAAAGCCAACAGCACGCGTGGTGGGCTCCTGCGGTGGTGTTTCCTTGCAGGCTGAAAAGGTCAATAAACACAAGCACAAAATTACACTTAAAAATATTTTCAATTTTCTCATAAGATTCTCTTTATTGTTTTTCTGCTGGAGTTGTTTCAGGGGCTTTCTCTTCTTTGAGATAGCCCTTTTTTCTCATATAGTTTTTAACCATATCAACTGAAAGTGCTCCCTTGAATATGTTTGGTTTAATGATTTGGTCATCAGTGAAGTATGTTTTAAAATCAAATGATTCATCATCAATAATAACAAGGTCATATTCGTCATCTTCCAAGTGCCATTTCTCTAAAAATGAAATAATTTCAAGACCGCGGTGTGCAGGGTCGCCAAGCGATGGAGTAGAGTAAACCGCGCCTTTAAGATGCGCCCCGTTTTGATAGAGTGGTCTAATTGCGTTATCTCTCCAAGTTGACGAAATAACAAGTTGAACTTTGTGGGTTTCTCTCATTGTGTCCATCAATAAGTTGAGTGCTTCAATAGACTCTGGCTTAAATTGCTTAAGTTCTCTAGCTGATGTGTTTCCGCCATCAACTTCGGCTTTGATAAAATCCCAGTCATACATTACGCCGTCAATATCCAAAAATATAAAAAATTTTTTCATAGTTGTCCTCTTAAATTTTTTCATTAGCAAAATTCTTTTCAAGTTCCGCAACCACTCTTGAGCCAAGTCTGTGGTGAGAGTATCGAGTTAAGTGTTCGCCGTCTTCGCCAACTTCAAGGTCTGTTCCAGAAACAAACATAAAGCCGTGCTTTTTCGCAAGGTCTTTGTAAGTTTTGTTGAGGTCCTTGCTTTTTTGCTGTCCGCCTGCATAAAACTTGTCTGTGATTTTGTTGCCTTCAATAATGGTTGCTGGACTCATAATCATAATTTTTGCGCCAGTCTTTTCTTGAATGAAACACGCCAAAACTTCAAGTTGTTCTGCGATTTGCTCTGCCGACAAACCATATTTTGTTTTGCAGTCATTTGTTCCAAGCTGAATGATTACAAGGTCTGCTGACAGCCCAGAAATATCCGCCTCAATCGTCTTGCTGGCATTTCTGCCCTCAAGCCAAGGATTGTCATTTGCAATGGCTCTTCCAGGAACGCCATTAACGGAAACGTTATTATTTTTTGTTAGCGGAAACCACCACATCTGCTCTAATGGATATTGTTTTGCAACTGCATCTTTCGAATATCCGTTGATGTTTGGAATCTGTCCCCAAGTGTTTGAATCGCCATAAACAAAAATGTCCATATTTTCTCCTTTGCAAGGCATATTATATCACAAAAATTTTGAGTTGTATAGAGACTTAAAAATTTTTATTAACTATTGAAATGGGTTTTTTACTATGTTATAATAAACGAGCGAAAAAAGGAGGGCTCAAAAATGGGACTTTTTGATTTCTTTAAGGGTAAGAAAAAAGGCGATAAAAAACCTGAACGCAAACCAAGACTTGTTGAAAATTCTTTTGATAAGCCTGAGGGAAAGCGTGATGTTTTAAAACCACAAATTGAAAACAATATTTTGAAAGCGGTTTTAAATCACAATATCAAAGACGGTGTGTTTGTTATTCCAAATGAAGTAAACACAATCGTTTCATTTGCCTTTATGAATTGTGACAATCTTGAAACACTTGTTATGCACGACGGCGTTAGAAACATTTCAACTGGTGCGTTCTCTGGCTGTCCAAACCTTAGAAAAGTTGTTGGCTTTGAAAGACAAAAAGAACTTCAAACAGTTGATGGTTTTTCAAGATGCAAGTCTCTTGAGTCAATCACACTTCCTTATGTCACTCAGGTGATTGCAAATAGTGCGTTCCAAGACTGCGTTAAACTCAAAAAGGTTAACATTCCAGAGGGTTGTTGGTGTATTTCTGACCACGCGTTTGATAACTGCAGAGCCCTTGAATATGTTGAAATTCCACATAGTGTGTCATTTATTGGCATCGATGCATTTAGAGGTTGCTATGACCTAACTGTAGTGTTTGCTGATAAGCCAGAAGACGAAGTAGTTGATGTAAATAACCCAGCATACAGACAAGATGACGAACTTGATATTGACAGCGGAGCATTTGCTGGCGTAAAGAATGTTTGTGCTCGTGATATGAAGGTCATTGAAAAAGTTATTGAAAGTGGCTTTAGGGGTTATGTGACATACTTTGACGATGAAAAGCAGCAAGCAATCACAATCGACCTCAATACGATTGATAATATGTATTTTGACAGCCTTGAAGGTGAAGACGAAGAAGAAGTTGAACTTGATGTTTCGCTTTTTGATGAACTTTATAAAGGCAAGTTTGGAAAAGACGCTGAAAGAATCACTGAAGACGAAATCGATGAAGACGAACTTGATGAACAAGAATATGGCGACGAGTAACAGAGGGGAAAAGTATGGGAATATTTGATTTCTTTAAAAAGAAAAAAGAAGAGCCAACACCAGAGAGAAAACCAAGAATGGTGGCGGATTCTTTTGATAAGCCCGCACCAAAAAGAGAACATCACTGGACAGACGATATTTTCAAAATGGAAATTAAAGACGGTGTGCTTGAAAGGGCTTGGGATACAAATGTAGAAAACGGAACTTTTGTTGTTCCAAAACAAGCAAAAAAAGTTAATATGTTTGCTCTTAAAGATTGTAAGAGCCTAGAAACACTCGTGCTTCACGATGACATAACATACATCGCTCCACACGCATTTCAAGGCTGTGAAAACCTCAAACAAATTGTTGGACTAGAGAATCTAACTGGAATGAAAACCATAGCAGGGTTTGATGGTTGCAAGAGTCTAGAAAGGGTTGATTTGCCTGAAACCATTGGAAACATCGGCGATTCTGCGTTCAAAAACTGCGTTAGACTTCAAAGTATCATAATTCCAGATGGAGTATGGGGAATTTCATTCCGTGCCTTTGAAAACTGCGCTGGACTTCAATACCTTGAAATTCCACCAAGTATGACAATCATTCAACCAACCGCGTTTGCAGGTTGCCATAACTTGAACTTAACATTCCTTCCTGAAAGACCTTTTGAAACACCTGTTATTGATATGCAGATTGGTGACAAGAACTTTGCATATCCAGGCGGTGACGTAATCATTCAAGAAGGTGCACTCAATGATGTAAAGAGTGTCTCTGCTCACGACCCACACACAATCGAAAAGGTTATCCATAGTGGTTACAGAGGCGTTGTCACATACATCGATGACGAAAACCAACAAACAATTACAGTTGACCTTGGTTTTGTTGAAAGATATTATGGTGGTCTTGCTCAAGATAAACAAGACATTGCAGATGAAGTTAAAAGAATTGAAGAACTTTATTACGACAAGTTTGGCTATCCAACCGAAGAAGAACTTGCAGAAGAAGAGAAAAACGACGAATTAGGAGACGAAGAATAATGAAACCATTAAAAATTAAAGATTTAGCGCTTGGAATGATGGCTAGCATCGCAGAAGAAACACCTTATCATTATGTAAAAGAGCCAAACAGAAAAACTTGTGTTTTGCCAGCAAACTACAAACAGAACATTCAAAACATTATGTGTGCAGGAAATGGCTGGTTTGAAGAATTTTCAAGACTCATTGACACTGAAGAATATTTAGATAGCCACTTTGCGTGGGAAATTGCATTCGCTGGTGCTCTTCAAGAATCTATTGAAGAAATGGGCAAAGAAATGAAATATAACTACATTTACGATAAATTGGAAATTGAGTTCACTCCTGAAGAAATTGAGGCAATTTTGTCAAAGTTCACAAAGCCAACCAGAAACATTTTAAATCATTTTTCAAGACTTGTTGTTGATAGAATTTACTCAAGAGAATATCAAGAGCAATATCACGACTATTCTGCGATGGCTGTTGAAACTATGAAAGAGTGGAATAAAGCAAAAGAAGAAAATCCAGACTTTGTTCCTGAAAGAAAATATTAAAGAAACCATAAAGGTTTCTTTTTTGTTGGTCAAATTTTTCTGGTGTGTTATAATATTTTTCAGGAGGGTTTTAAATGAAGGAAACAGAAATTACTGTAGAAATTTTAGATGATGTTAATGACTTAACCAATATGCTAAAAAACAAAAACTTTTCGCTAGAAGATGAATTTGATATGATAGACTACTATTTTTCAAAGGACGACACAGAAACCTTGAAAAAACTAGAATATATAGACATAATTAACCACTCGTTTTTGGTGCGTCAAATTGTGGGTAATGACAACTCGGTTAATTTGATGTTCAAAAGCAAAGAACTTGACGATAAAGGCAACGTTATTGCTGAAGAAAAAGTTAAAACTCCAGTTGATAGCCTAGAGAAAGCAATCAAGATTTTCAAACTTTCAGGGCTCAATAACTGGTGCGAAATCAAACAACATATGCTCGTTTTTAAACGCGGTGAAACCGAGTTTGCAATTCAAATTGTTGACGGGCTTGGCGCGTTTATTGAATATGAAGAAACAGCCAGTATGAAAGACTTTACTGAACAAGAAAAAATCGATGCAATGCTTGCAGACCTCAAAGGTCTTGGTATTAGCATCGGCACCGACTATTCTTGCAAAAAAGTGTATATGAAATTTAAACAAGAAAATTTTTAGAAAACAAAAAGGAAACTCTTTTGGGTTTCCTTTTATTTTTTGTTCATTGCTTTTTTCATCAAAACCTGAATTCCTTCATAGGTAACATCTTTTTCTGTTAAGCCATACTTTGACACAAACTCATAAATTGGTGCGGTGTCATTAAAATCATTTTTCAATTCAACTTCCATAAGTTCGCCCATATTTTTAACCGAGTCAAAATCAAACTCAAACTCACCAAGACGGTAACTTTCACGGGTTTTGTCAATGACCATTTGAATTTCAAACCCAAGCGCAAAGAGGATTTTTTCCATTTGCTCTTTGCTCTCTAAGTTGGTTTCATATTCGTCACAATAGACAGGGTTTGCCTCTCTATGAATTTTTTTATAAGCAAGGGTAGTGATTCCGTTTTGCTCCCTAATTCTCACACATTCCATAGTCTCGCCGTTAATTTCAAACTCTCTAAAGTATGGAATATAATATGTGTCAATCTGTCTTAAATTTGACGATGATGTGGTTTGATTTTTTAAATCGTTGATAATTGTTTCTTTGATTTTAGGTGAAATTATAAACTTAAGTTCAACTTCTTTGTTTTTCATAAAATTTCCTCACTTCCTTAATTATACCATAAACCTATAATTTTGTCTTTATTTTTGGTGAATTATTACGAAATAATGTTACTTAAAAATTGATATTGTGTTAT
>SVHI01000007.1 GCA_015055905.1 Clostridiales bacterium
TTATAATCCAAAGAACTTCGGTGTAATCCGTGGTGCAAATGGTGTTGGAAAGGTTGTTTGTGATATCGGCAACGAAATCATCAAGATTTTTATAACAGTTGAAGGCGACAAAATCACAGCCGCTGAATTCCAAACTTTTGGTGGCGTTGTAGCAATCGCACTCACAAGCTTTGCAAACGACTTAATGATTGGAAAGACTTTAAAAGAAGCTTCAAAAATCAGCACAACTGATATTATGAAACTTGCTGAGTCTGTTCCAGAAAACAGAATGTATCTTGTTCACGCTGTGGTTAACTGCGTTCACTTGGCAGTTGAAAGCGTTTCAAAAAAAGGTGCAAAAGATATTGACTAATTATTTAAATTAAAACAAAAATGCTGACAGATTTTGTCAGCATTTTTTATTGTTCTTTTTCTTTGAGTTTAAGTGCTTTTTGTTGTTCTTTCTCGGCTTCTTTTTTCAGTTTTGCAAAGCAATCATAACACATTGCACGATATTTTTCATCGCCACCAATATCAACAACCGCGCCTGATAGCACAAGCTTTCCGTTTTTAAATCTTGCATTTATTGACGCCTTTCTTCCGCACTCGCAAATAGCTTTAAGTTCGGTGAGTGAGTCAGCGATTTCCACAAGACGCTTGCTTCCAGCAAAAAGTTTTGTTCTAAAGTCGGTTTTAAGTCCATAGCATAGCACTGGAACAAATTCGGTGAGTTCTTTGAGTTCTTCAATTTGCCTTGGAGTGCAGAATTGACATTCGTCACAAATAATGACACCAACTTTTTCTTTTTTGTTATTCTTTTTAAATATCTTAATCAAACTTTCTTTGCTTGTGAATGCGTAAGCCTCAGCCTCAAGCCCGATTCTGCTTTTAATCACAGCCTTTCCGCCGTGGTCATCACGGTTGTCAATTTGAGGTTTAACAAGCAAAACGTTATAGCCTTGTTGTTCATAATTAAATTTTGCCATAAGCGCTTGAGCTGTTTTTGAACAACCCATAACGCCGTATTTGAAGTAAAGTTTAAAAGACATAGTTTTTCTCCCTACAATTAATTTTAAGGATTGAGAAATGTTTGTCAATTTTTGGATAAAGATAAAAAATTTATAGATAAAACGCATAAATTTGCAATATTTTGCCAAACTATTTTTAGGAGGGAAAGTATGGAAAATTATTGTAAAGGTTTAATGTTTGGTCTAGTTGTGGGTGCGTGCGTCGGCGCAGTAGTTGTGGCTAGAAATAAGAAATTATCCAAAAAAATCAATGAAGGCTACGAAATGGCAATGGATAAGGCTGAAGATATCAAAGAAGTTATTGAAGAGAAGAAAGAAGAAAACCTTTTTGGCTCTTCAAAGTCAGGAAATTGCTACGGCGACTGCGACGAAAAAGACGAAAAAAATAATTTTTATAAAAAACCGAAAAATAAATAAATTTATTAGACAACAAATTTTATTTATGCTATGATTAACTTGTAAATTGTTGTGAGGAGTGCCTGTGAAAATTGTAGCATTAGACATTGGGACAGTCAGGATAGGTATTGCAACATCTGACATAATGGAAATTATAGCCTCAGCCTATGAGGTTTATAAAAGAAAACATTTGTCAGCTGATGTCAAATACATAGCCGAACTTGTTTCGAAGTTAGATGCTGGAGAAGTTGTTATAGGTCTTCCGCTCAAACTTGATGGCACAGAGGGGCAAAGTGTTGAGATGGCAAAATCCTTTGGTGAGGAGTTGTCAAAATTAATAACTGTTCCAATAGTTTATCAAGACGAGAGACTTTCAACAGTGACTGCGCAAAAAATACTAATCGAGTCTGGAATGCGTCGTGAAAAACGCAAAGACAAAGTTGATAGCATTGCTGCAACAATTATACTACAAACCTACCTTGATAAAAAAGTGTTTAAAAAGGGTAGTTTGTTATAAATTTAATTTATAGGAGAATAATTATGGCAGAAGAAAATGTAAAAGATCTTCCTGAATCAATGGAACATATGGAAGAAGATAATGATGATGTGGTAACATTGCTTTCAGCAAACGGAGAAGAAATTGACTTTGTTGAAATTGCTGGTATCGCATACAGAGGTTCTTTCTATGCAATTTTGCAACCAGTTGAACTTCTTGAAGGTATGGACGACGATGAAGCTTTGGTATTCAAAGTAACAAGAGGCAAAGATGGTGAAGACAAGTTTGAAATCGAACTTGATGATTCAGTAGTTGATGCCGTATTTGCTGAATATAACAAGCTTTATGAAGAAGCTCATTCTGGCGACAAGAAATAGTCAGGAAACCACATAAAAGCCACTTTTCGTGGCTTTTATTTTTTTATGAAAAATTTTCAAAATTTTATTGCAAAAATTAATTGTTTGTGATAAAATCTTGCTATCACACATTTGCGGTGATATTTTTGGTGTTGCGCAAAATTAAATTTTTTATGGTTTTGCGTTCCAAAAGTAGTTGACCCGCAGAGAGGGATAAACAAAAAGGAGAAAAGAAAATTATGGCAGTTGTATCAATGAAACAACTACTCGAGGCAGGCGTTCATTTTGGTCACCCAACAAGAAAATGGAACCCAAAAATGAAGAAATACATTTTCACCGCTAGAAATGATATTTATATCCTTGACCTTGAAAAAACAGTTACTTTGATTGATGAAGCTTATGCATTCGTTAAGTCAGTAGTAGAAGCAGGCGGAAACATTTTGTTCGTAGGAACAAAGAAACAAGCAAAAGAAGCAGTTATTGAAGAAGCACAAAGAGCAGGTATGTTCTATATGGGCAACCGTTGGCTTGGTGGCACACTCACAAACTTCAAAACTATTCGTTCAAGAGTAGACAGACTCGCAAAATTAAATCAAATGGAAACAACAGGTGAGTTCGACTTATTACCAAAGAAAGAAGTTCTTGGTCTTAAAGCAGAACGTCAAAAACTTGAAGACAACCTTGGCGGTATCAAGGAAATGAGAAGTCTTCCAGCAGCACTTTTCGTTGTTGACCCAGGCAAAGAATATATCGCAGTTAGAGAAGCTAGATCTCTTGGAATTCCTATCGTAGCACTTGTTGACACAAACTGTGACCCAGATGTTGTTGACTATGTTATCCCAGGAAACGACGATGCAATTCGTGCAGTTAAACTCATTGCTGGTGCAATGGCTGATGCTTGTATCGAAGCAAGAGAAGGCGAAGAAGGTTTGGCTAGAATTAAAGCAGCAGAAGCTGAAGCAGAAGCAGCAAACGCTGAAACAGTTGAAGCTCCTGTAGCTGAAGAAGCTCCAGTAGCAGAAGAAACAACAGAAAATAACTAATTTTTAATAAAAAGGGGAAATTTTTTATGTCATTAACAGAAGATATCAAAACACTTCGTGAGCAAACCGGTGCAGGTATGCTTGATTGTAAAAAAGCTTTAGAGCAAAATGGTGGAAATATGGACAAAGCTGCTGATTGGCTTAGAGAACAAGGTATCTCAAAAGCTGCTAAAAAAGCATCTAGAATCGCTGCTGAAGGTTCAGTATTCCTTTACAACCATATGAACGGTAAAATTGGTGTTATGTTGGAACTTAACTGTGAATCAGACTTCGTTGCTAAAAACGAAGATTTCCAAGCACTTGGACACGACATTTGCTTGCACATTGCTGCAAATGCTCCAAAATATGTTAGACGTGAAGAAGTTGACGGATCAGAACTCGAAAAAGAGAGAGAAATCCTCAGAGCTCAAGTTATCAACGAAGGCAAGCCAGAAGCTATGGCTGACAAGATTGTTGACGGAAAAATCAAGAAATATTACAAAGATGTATGTTTAGTTGAACAAGATTTCGTTAAGAATCCTGACATCACTGTTGAACAACTCGTTAACGAAGCAATCCTCAAAATCGGTGAAAAAATCACAATTAGAAGATTCGCAAGATTCGTTATGGGTGAAGGTTTGGAAAAGAAAAACGAAAACTTCGCTGAAGAAATCGACAAACAAATCAAAGGTTAATCAAAACGCAAACGCAGGGGAAAGCCTCTGCGTTTCTTTTTACTCAAAAATAATTATTAAATCATAACCAATAAAATATTTTTTAAATTTTGTCACACTCTGGCTCTGTTTTTATAATTTTGCGTTACACTAAGTGTGAGCACGGAGGGGTGGTAGTTCGCCAAGAAGGAGGGTTCAGTTTTTATTTGCATAATTGCCCAAAAAAATCAATGTTTTAATAAAAATGATTGATAAATAAAGAAAAATCTAGTATTATTAATTTGTATAAAAAGGAGAATTTTTTTATGGCATACGAAAATGAAAATGTAGAAATGATATTTATCGAATTTGAAGAAGAATTAGACAAGGCATACAAACACTATGAAAGTGAACTCTCTGCAGTTCGTGCAGGAAGAGCAAATCCTCATATTTTAGATAAAATCTTGGTTGACTATTATGGAACTCCAACACCAATTCAACATATGGCAAACGTTTCAGTTCCTGAAGCAAGACAACTTTTGATTTCACCTTGGGATATTTCTAACGTAAAAAATATCTGCAAGGCTATTTTGGCTTCAGACCTTGGTTTAACACCAACTGACGACGGAAAAGTTATTAGACTTAATTTCCCAATGCTCACAGAAGAAAGAAGAAGAGAACTTGTTAAACAAACAAGAAAACTTGTTGAAGACACAAAAGTTGTTTGCAGAAACGCTCGTCGTGACGCTATTGAAGAACTCAAAAAACTTAAAAAAGATGGCGTAATCACTGAAGACGCTGAAGCATCTTATGAAAAAGACGTTCAAAAGAAACTTGATGCAATCTCTGTAAAGATTGACAAAGCTATGGACGACAAAGAAAAAGAAATTATGCAGGTTTAATATGGATTTTAGTTCACTTATTGGACTTGATGAGAAAAAAGCCAAAGAAATTTTGGCTAAAAACGGCTATAATAATATAGAAACAATCATAAATTCAAAACACAACGAACTTTGTGATTCTCTTTTGGTTTGCTCAGCAAATGAAGAGAATGGCAAGGTTTCTTTGGTGTGTGGAGAGTTTTACTTAAACATAAAGAGGTAAATATGTTTTTTAAAAAGAAAAAAAATCAAATAGACTTTGAACACTTGCCACTTCACTTGGCTTTCATTTGTGATGGAAACAGACGTTGGGCAAGAAACAGAGGTCTTCCAACACTCCTTGGTCACAAAGAAGGTCTCGAAGCAGTAAAGCGTGTTGTTAAAAGAGGCGCAGAACTTGGAATTAAAAATATGACATTCTTCTGTTTTTCTACTGAAAATTTTGATAGAAGCAAAGAAGAAATTGATTATTTGTTTGATTTGTTCCGTGGTGTTCGTGAACTTAAACCAAAACTCATTGAACTTGGTTACAAACTTCATCATACTGGCGACAAGTCAATGCTTCCTGATGACGTAAATGCAATTATGGACGAACTTGAAAAAGACACCGCTGCTGGCGAGAATGGAACTGTTAACCTTGCAATCGCTTATGGTGGAAGAAATGATATCGTCAATGCTGCAAAACGCATTGTTAAAGAAAAGGTTAAACCTGAAGATATCACTGAAGCAAGTTTCAAAAACTACTTAACAACTGGTGATATGCCAGACGTTGACCTTTTGGTGAGAACCAGTGGTGAACAAAGAATTAGTGGTTATTTGCTTTACAATATGGCTTATGCAGAACTCTATTTCGTTCAAAAACATTGGCCTTCATTCAAGGCAGAAGATGTTGACGATTGCGTTATCGAATTCCAAAAAAGACATCGTAGATTTGGCAAATAGGAGAGATTATGAAAAAAAGATTAATCAGCAGCGTTTTTATTGTTGCTTTCACTCTTGCTTTTGTGCTCTTAAAACAAGTTCACGCTTTGTTTTTTGATGCGTTTGCACTTTTGATTTCTTATGCTTCGCTTAGAGAAATCATTAAAGCGCAAGGCGAAAGAGCAGTTGAAAAATCAACACAAATTGCACTTTATTTGGTGCCTGCTGCACAATTTTCAATTTACTTTTTTGCTAGCGGATATTTAGCGCTAGTTTTGCATATTGCGCTTGCCGCAGTTTTGTTCATTTATCTTTTGTCTCAAGATATGTCTGTTTACGCAAAAGATAGACGCCTTGGAACAACCGAGCCAAATGCTGAAGTGTTAAATCAACACTTGTTTGACAGAACAAAGAGGGGAATGATGATTTTTGCTTATCCGCTTCTTCCTATTTCGTTCTTGTTTGCGCTCAACCATTTGCCTTATGAAGTGGGATATATGGGTATAATTTTGACCATTGTTATTGCAATGCTCACTGACACCTGTGCATATCTTTTCGGTATGGGCTTTGGACACAGAAAACTTATTCCTGAAGTTTCACCAAAGAAGACTATTGAAGGCTGCATTGGTGGCTTTGTTGGTGGACTTATTGGCGTGGTTATCTGTTATTTGGTATTCAAATTTGCGGGTTGGTTCTCAGTGCTTGAAACTGTAAGTTCTGGTGTTTCAATTTGTGCATTTTTGATTCTTGGTGTGGTTGGTTCATACATCAACCAACTTGGCGACCTTGTTGCTTCTGCATACAAGAGAAAATTTAATATTAAAGACTTTTCAAACATCTTCCCAGGTCACGGCGGATTTATGGACAGAGTTGATGGACAGATGTTTGTTGCAATCGTTGTTTATGTTGGCTTAGCATTACTTTTTGTTGTATAATTTGCAAGTTTTAACATAAAATTTATTAAGGAGAAAATATGACGGTTCTTTACATTTTGCTTGCACTTGTGGTTTTGCTCGTGATGATAACTGTTCACGAACTTGGACACTATGTTGCTGGTAAAATTTTTGGATTTAAGATAAACGAATTTTCAATAGGTTTTGGACCTGCTATCTATAAAAGAACGAAAAAAGACGGCGAAATCTTTGCTGTTCGTGCGCTTCCTCTTGGCGGTTACTGTGCATTTGAGGGAGAAGACGAGGAAGGAAAAGACAAACCAGATTCGTTCAACAATAGACCAGCGTGGAAAAGGCTTATTGTCCTTTTGTCTGGCGTAACATTCAACTTCTTGTTTGGTATTTTGACTGGTGCAATTTATTTGTTTGTAACAGGCTACGCAACTCCTTATATCACAACTTCAATGAATAAAGCAGAAACCACAGGTTCTGGCGTTCAAGCAAAAGACATTATTGTTGCGGTTGACGGAAAAACTATTGAAAACTACCGCACATTCGATTCGCTTATTGCTGGTTATAAGGAAGGTGACACATTCACATTAACCGTTAATAGAGACGGAAAAATTATTGATGTAACATCTTCAAAACAAAAATATCCAGCACATTATTCAGTTTTAAATAACGCAGAATTTGATGGCAAAATCTTTGATGTAGAAGGAAAGGTTATTGATATCTACACATTCAGTGACGAGATTGCACATCTTCCAGTAAGCGCTGAAGAAGGCGATGCTGTTGGAACTGGTGTTGCGTTAGAAACCTATCTTTCAGGCATCTATAAAGCAGACGGAACAACTTACACTCTTGATGAGGCAAAAGAACTTGTTAAAAAGGGTGCGATTGTTTATGTTAAAGAGGGTGTTGGTGTAGGCATAACTTACGCTCACAACTTTGAAAATTATGGATTCTTTGAATCTATTGGAAAAGCTTGGCCATTCTGTTTCTATTTATGTGACACAATCCTTGGCGCGCTTGGTGGCTTGTTCACTGGAGCAACTAGTGTTAACGATATGGGTGGAACAATCACTGCGGTTTCTCAAATTGCAGAAATCAGCCAAATGGGAATTGGTTACTTCTTATTATTGTTGCCACTTCTTGCAATGAACCTTGCACTTTTCAATGTGCTTCCAATTCCATCACTCGATGGTGCTAGATGCATTTTTGTTATCATTGAAATGATATTTAGAAAACCAGTTCCAAGAAAAATTGAGGGCTGGATTCACACCGTTGGACTATTCTTGTTGCTGGGACTTGTTATTTTCTTTGATATAAATCACTTTATTGTCTCGGCAAAACTGCTTTTGTAAACTATGGAAAAATTAATTGAAGAACTTAATAACTTTTCAAACAATAAATATGAATTTATGTTAAAATCTGCTACTTTAAAAAAAGCGGCAGATTTTTGCGTGATTGAAATTTTTTATAAAGATGGAACAATGCTCTCAGTTCAAGAAAAAACAAAACTTCAAGAGTTTGCTCTTTCAATTTTGCCAAAAGATTTCAAGTATTCAATTGACTTTGTTAAACATTATATTAGCGAAGAAAAAATTGAAGAAGATGTTAAGTTGTTTATTTTGAAAAACTGTCCTTCAATAACTTACAAGATTGAAAAGATTTGTTTAAATGACAACAAGTTTGAAATTTTGCTTTCTATTGATGAACTTTCATTTGACCACGCAAAACAAAAGAAATTAGATTCAATTATGGAAAAGCACTTTAAAAAATTATATAAAAACTATGAGTTTCATTGTGAGTTGAAACAAGAAGTTTTAATTGTTGAAGATGAAAAAGAAACACTAAAAGCAAACTTTGTTGAAGAAGAGGTTGACATTTTTGCAAAAAGGAAAATTGAATTTTCAAATGTTGTGGAAATTGTTGGTGAAAAGTTTGAAGACGTTAAAGCTGACTACATAAAGGATAAAACTAAGGTTGAAGAGACTCCAGTTGTTGTTTGCGGAACTATTCAAAATATTAAAGAAATTATCATAAAAAGAAAGCCTAAGAAAACAGAAGATGAATTAGCAGAAGAAACTGAAAACGCTGAAAAAATCGAAAATGACGAGGCTGAAAAACTTGATGAAGAAGTTGACGAAACAAAATATCAAAGAAAGATGTATAAGTTCACTTTGGCAGATTTTACTGGCGAAATTGTTTGTGTGTTCTTTTCAAATAAAGCGAACCAAGCGGCAGTTGAAAAACTTGAAAAAGGTTCAGTTATTGTTGTTCGTGGAAATCTTGAAGATGACAAATTTTCAGGTGGTGTAAGTTTGAGGGTTAAGGACATTGCATACTGCTCGCTTCCTGAAAAATTTGAAGAACACATTGAATATAGAAAAGAAAAACCTTTCTATGAATTTGTTGAGCCTGAAAGAATAGTGACTTTCTCTCAAGATACTCTTATGGATTTTGGTGCAGTAAAAAGCGTTCCAAAATATCTTCAAGACAAGACATTTGTTTGCTATGACTTTGAAACCACTGGGCTTCACTATGTAAACGGCGACAAAATCATTGAAATCGGTGCTGTTAAAATTGAAAATGGCAAAATCACTGAAAAGTTTATGAGTTTTGTTGACCCAGAAAAACATATTCCTGAAGAGTCTTCAGCGATTTCTGGTATTGTTGATAGTGATGTTAAAGGTGCACCGACCGCAGACAAAGTTCTTCAAGACTTTTATAAGTGGACAAGGGGCGCAATCATTATTGGTTACAACAACATCAACTTTGATAACATCTTCTTGCTTGGTCAAGGAAAGAGTGCAAGATTTAACTTTGACAATGAAACCGATGATGTTTATAGATGGGCTCAAAAATATGTTCGTGGTGTTAAAAACTATAGGCTCAAAACTATTGCTGACAAGGTTGGTGTTGTGCTAGACAACGCGCATAGAGCGGTTTATGATGCCTTGGCAACTGCCGAAATTTTTATAAAAATCCACGAAATCTTTGAAAATGATATAAATTTGACCATAAACGGCTAAAAAAAATGCTGCGAGGGCTTGCAAAATCGTAATTTATGGGGTATAATACAAGTATAGAATAGCTTGACTTTGGGAGTGGCGAGAGCCACTCCTAAAATTTTGTAAAAAAATAAGGAGAAAGCAATGTCTAAAATTTCAGAAAAAATTGAAGAATTTATCACTCCAATAGTTGAGGAACTTGGCTATGAAATTGTTGAAGTTGAATTTGCTAAAAAATACAACGGCGACAACTTAACAGTGTTTATTGATAAGCCAGGCGGTGGAATAACAATCAATGACTGCGAGGCGGTGCACAACGCTATCGATGAACCACTTGACGAACTAAATCCAACCAATGACAAGCCTTATACGCTCAATGTTTCAAGCCCTGGAATTGATAGACCTATTGTGACCGACAAAGACTATAACCGCAACAAGGGCGAAGTTTTGGAAGTTAAGTTATTTGAGGCAATACAAAAAAAGAAATTATTTGTTGGAACTTTGATTGATTTTAATAGTGAAACCGTAACTCTTGACGTTGACGGAAAAACACTTGAAATTGAAAGAAAGAAAATATCTAAAGCAACAAAATATATAAACTTTTAGGAGAAAATTATGGTAAATAAAGGTTTTTTTGAGGCACTTGACGCCTTAGAACAAGAAAAAGGTATTAGCAAAGAATATTTTATGGACGCGCTCCAAACAGCACTTACAACTGCATACAAGAGAAACTTCAATGAAGTTAGACCTGTTGAAGTTGCTATTGACCCAGCAAAATATTCTATTGACATCTATGCATACCAAACAATCGTTAGCGAAGTTGAAAATCCAGACGAACAAATTTCACTTGTTGATGCAAAACAAATCAAAAAGACAGCAAAACTTGGTGACAAGATTAAAACAAAATTCTCACCAAAGGACTTTGCTAGAATTGCAGCAAGCATCGCTAAACAAGTAATCACACAAAAACTTCGTGAAAAAGAAAAAGATTCAGCTTATGGCGAATTTAGCAGCAAAGTTGGAACTTTGATGACTGGTATTGTTAGCCGCGTTGATGCTGGAAACGTTTACATTGAGTTCCCAGGAACAAACACTGAAGGTGTTATGTCTGAATATGACCAAATTGCAACAGAAAAATATCAAAATGGCGACAGAATTAAAGTTTATGTTAAAAAACTTCGTGAAACAAACTATGGCGTTCAAGCAATCTGCTCAAGGTCAAATGCTGACTTTGTTAGAAAACTCTTTGAACTTGAAGTTCCTGAAATTCAAGACGGCGTTGTTGAAATTGTGAACGTTGTTCGTGAAGTTGGCTACAGAACTAAAATTGCAATCAACTCAAAAGACCCTAACGTTGACGCACTTGGCGCTTGTGTTGGTGCTAAAGGTGTTCGTGTTAATTCAATCGTATTCCAACTTGGTGGCGAAAAGATTGATATTATTGTTTGGTCTGATGACCCATTTGAATATATCGCTAGAGCACTTTCTCCTGCAAAAGTTATTTCAGTTGAAATTGATGAAATCACAAAGTCTGCAAGAGTTATTGTTCCAGATGACAAACTTTCACTTGCTATCGGCAAAGGTGGTCAAAATGTTCGCTTAGCAGCAAAACTTACTAACTGGAAGATTGATGTTAAGAGCGAAAGCAAAGCAAGAGAAGATTCAGTTGTTGATGTTAGCCACACAGACGTTGATGATATCGGTGGAATCTTCAGCGGAACAGAAGATATTAGTCTTGACTAAAAAGGAGAGATTATGACAAACAAACCTGAAAGAACCTGCATTGCTTGCAGAAAGAAAGGTTCAAAAGAAAACTTTATTAAGATTGTGAAAAATAAGTCTGGTGAGTTTAAAATCGAAAGAGATAAGAAACTCGATGGACGTGGTGCATATATTTGTAAAACAAATGAATGTGTTGAAAAATGTGCAAAAACCAGATCACTTAATAGAGTTTTTAAAACGGTTGTCCCACAAGAAGTTTACGAGGAATTAAAAAATGAGTTTACAAATACCGAAAATTAAAACATATATAGGGTTTGCAATCAAATCCCGTGAAATTAAGTTTGGTGTTGACGATATTGTGAAAACAAAGAATCCTAAACTTGTGCTCGCATCAAAGGGGCTGGGAGAATCAAGTCTATCAAAACTTAAAAAGTTTTTGGATAGCAAAAATATGGAAGTAACTTTGCTAGACGATGCAGATTTTGCAGAGATTATGCAAAGCGAAAATATAAAAGCTGTCTCTATCGAGAATAATAACTTGGCAGAGGCAATTAAGAAAAATTTGACTAATTTTTAGTCGTGGAGGAAAAACTTTGAATAAAACAGAAAACAAAACACAATTAGATTTTTCAAACATTAGAGATTTGCAAAATATTATTAAGTCTAATGGAATTTCAAAGCTTGCAATGGGTGTTAAGTCTTTTAGACAAAGACTTGCTTCTGTTGGCGAAAAAATCACAAACGCAAAGAAGGCTAGTGCTGTAAAAGTTGCACCAGCTCCAGTTGTTGCTGCGCCAAAAGTTGAAGCAAAGCCAGTTGTTGCAAAAACTGAAGCTCCTGCTGTAAAACCTCAGGCTGAAAATTATCAGGATAGAGGAGACAGAACCGCTGTTAGAAAGCAAGGTTTTGATAACAGAAATGGCTACAATGGTAATGGTCAAGGTTATCAAGGCAGACAAGGCGGAAACTTTGCAAACGGTCAAAGACCTGCAGGTCAAGGCTTTGGAAACAGACCACAAAACGGTGGCTTTGGAAACAGACAAGGCGGAAAGTTTGTTGCAACAGGCGAACGTAGATTCGATAACAACAACGACAATAAACGTCCTGGCGCATTTTCTAATGGTCAAAATGGCAGATTTGGTAAACCTGGTGATAGACCAATGGGTGGTCCAAACGGTCAAAGAAAACCATTTGGTGCAGCTGGTGCAGGAACTGGACCAAGACTTGCTAGACCAACAGAAACATTTGATGCAAGCACACTTGCTAAAAACAATACACATTCTGCTCCAAAGAAAAAATCACACGACAAGGGCGAAGAAAAGAAATCACTCAACAAGAAATCACTTCTTATGCGTGGTTATGTTAGTGATGAAGGTTCAATGGACGAAGATGGTGTTGTAAAAGTTTATAGCAGCAGCAAAAAGGCAAAAGAAGAACAAGTTGTTCAAAAAGTTGTTAAAAAGATTGAACACGCAGTTATCACAACTGATAACCTCACTGTTAAAATCTTGGCTGAGGCTATTGGAAAATCTGTTCCTGAACTTATGGGCAAATTCTTGCTCCTTGGTATGATGGTTAACATTAACTCTAACATTGATTTCGAATCTGCAGAACTTGTTGCTGGCGAATTTGGAATTACATTAGAGAAAAAGGTTGAAAAATCATTCGAAGAAAAACTTGCAGATTCTTATGCAAACATTGTTGATGAAGACAAAGACCTTGTTAAGCGTCCTGCAGTTGTCTGCGTTATGGGTCACGTTGACCACGGTAAAACATCACTTCTTGATAGCATTAGAAAAACAAACATTGTTGCTGGCGAAGCTGGTGGTATTACTCAAAGCATTGGTGCATATACCATTAAACTTAACGGTGAAGACATCACATTCATTGATACCCCTGGACACGAAGCATTCACTGCTATGCGTGAAAGAGGTGCAAAACTTACCGATATCGCAATTTTGATTGTTGCTGCAGACGACGGTGTTATGCCTCAAACTGTTGAATCAATCAAACAAATCAAGAACGCAAAAGTTCCTATGATTGTTGCAATCAGCAAAATCGATAAGCCAGGCGCTAATATCGATAACGTTAAAACACAACTTGCACAATATGACGTTCTTCCTGAAGAATGGGGCGGCGATGCAATCATCGTTCCAATCGATGCTAAACACGGAACTCACGTTGACAAACTTCTTGAAATGGTGCTCTTTGTTGCTGAATATGAAAACCTTAGAGCAAATCCAAACAGAAAAGCTTCTGGTTCAATCATTGAAGCTAAGCTTGACAGAGGTCTTGGTGCGGTTGCTACTGTTCTTGTTCAAAACGGAACACTTCACGTTGGTGACTATGTTGTTGTTGGAACTTGCACAGGTAAGATTCGTGCGATGATGAACGACAAGAATGAAAGAATCAAGAGTGCAGGACCTTCAATCGCGGTTCAAATTAACGGTCTTTCAGGCGTTCCAAACGCTGGAGATGAACTCTTTGTTGTTGACGAAAAAATGAGCCGTCAAGTTGCTCTTGAACGTCAAAACCAAGCAAGAGTTAATATGATTAAAGGTGCAGACCTTTCAATCGAAAATATGATGAATAAGATTGCTGACAGCAACTTCAAAGACTACAACGTTATTGTTAAAGCAGATGTTCAAGGTTCTGTTGAAGCGCTTAAACAATCACTTCTTACTCTTCAAAATGAAGAAGTTAAGGTTAGATTTGTTAGCGGTGGTGTTGGTGCTATTAACGAAAACGACGTTAACCTTGCTCAAGCATCAAACGCTTTGATTGTTGCGTTTAACACAAACACAGACTTCAAAGCAAAAGTTATGGCTGATAAATATAAGGTTGAAATTAAGAACTCAAGAATTATCTATGAAGTTCTTGACTATATCACAGAAAAAATCAACAAGATGGTAACTCCAAAATATAAAGAAGTTATCACAGGACACGCAGAAATTCGTGCTACATTCAAGGCTAGCAAAGTGGGCTTGATTGCGGGAACTTATGTTAAAGACGGTAGAATTTCTAGAGGTAACAAAGCCAGAGTTTATAGAGACGACAAACTCATCTTTGAAGGCGAAATTGGAACAATTCAAAGAGAAAAGAACGAGGCTAAAGACGTTGATGCTGGATTTGAGTGTGGTGTTACATTTGCAGGCTTTACTAACTTTGCAGTTGGCGACACATTTGAAACATACACTTTAGAGAGAATTAATTAAATATAAAAAACAACAAGAGCGTGCGATTACTTCAATCGCTCTCGTTTTTTAGGAGGAAATATGGCTAATAGTAAAAGAATGAGCAGAGTTGATGCTGAAATTCAAAAAGCACTTGCTAGCATCATTTCAAAATTCGATGATATTGATTTTGCAACTTCACTTATTTCTGTTATGAAAGTTGAAACTACTGCAGATTTCTCATTTGCAAAGGTTTATGTTAGCGTTCTTGGTGAAAAAGAGAAAAAGACCAGAATCGTTAAGAAACTCAACGATAACAAAAAAACAATTAGATATGATTTAGCGCATAGTCTCAAAATGAGAAATGTTCCTGAACTTTCATTTATTGTTGATGAGGTTGAAGAAAAGGCTGAAAGAATTTTGAAACTCTTTGAGAAGATTGAAACCGAACTTCCACCAGAAACAAACGAGGAGACTGAAAATGAAGACTAAGGTCGTTGAACTTTTAAAGTCTGCTGAATCAGTTGCGATTTATTCGCATATCAACAGTGATTGTGATGCAATGGGTTCGTCTCTTGCTCTTAAGGAAGCACTTGAGATTTTAGGAAAGAAAGTTGATGTCTATTCAAATTCAAACTTTCCAGCATCTTTTGCTTTTTATGGCGACTTGTCGTTTGTGAATAAAAAAACTCAAGACAAATATGACCTTGCAGTTTGTTTGGACACTGCAAACGAGGCTAGGCTTGGAAAATTCAAGTTCACATATCGAAAAGGCGTGAAGAATGTTTTAGTAATTGACCACCACCACACAGCAAATGAAAAGTATGGAAAGGTTAACTATGTTCTTCAAGCTTCAGCAACCGCTGAAATGCTTTATGACATTATCGTTTCGCTTGGAGTGAAAATTAACACCAAAATCAGCAAGTTCTTGCTTTCAGGAATCTTGACCGATACTGGAAAGTTTACACACTCAGTTAATGAAAACACTTTTGTTGTGGTTTCAAAACTTCTGGCTGTTGGAGGCTTTTCAATCGAAGATGTCGTGAACCCCATCTTTAACTCAATGTCAAACAACTCTTTCCAAATGCTTAAGAGGGTCTATAATTATATGGAATTCTATTGCGGTGGAAAGTTTGCACTTGTTGTTTTAAGGCGTAGTGACTTTATTGAAACAGGCACAACTCTTGATGATACTGATGCGTTCCCAGATTTGCCACTGCAACTTGAAAGTGTAAAATTTTGTATTTTGGCATCTGAAGATGACAAGGGTTATTTTAGAGTTTCATTTAGGTCAAAAGGTGAAATTTCTGCAAGAGCCGTTGCTGAGTCTTTTGGCGGTGGTGGGCACCTCAACGCAAGCGGTTGCAAGATTTTTGGCGAATATGAAGACGTAAAACAAAAATTAATTGATAGCACACTATCAGTTTTAGGTTGGAAAAATGACTAATTTAACAGGATTTGTAAATATTTTAAAGCCTACTGGAATGACATCGTCAGACGTTGTCTGCAAGGTTAAAAAGATTCTTGGAACAAAAAAAGTTGGACACTTTGGAACACTTGACCCAGCGGCATCGGGTGTTTTGCCACTTGGTGTTGGCAAGGGCACTAAATTCTTTGATTATTTTTTGTCAAAAGATAAAGAATATGTGGCTCAAGTTGAGTTTGGTGTTTTGACAGACTCACTTGATAGTTTTGGTGAAGTTATTGAAACTCAAGATGTTGATGTGACTGAAGAACAAATTAAGAGTGTTTTGCCAAAGTTTGTTGGAAAAATTACACAAGTTCCACCAAAATATTCAGCAATAAAAATTAATGGTGAAAAAGCGTGTGATTTGGCAAGAAAAGGCATTGAATTTGAGATTAAATCACGCGAAATTGAGATTTTTAGCATTGATTTGATTGAAAAAGTGTCGAAAAACAGATATTTATTCAAGGTCCATTGTTCGGCTGGAACTTATATTAGAACATTGTTTGTGGATATTGCTGAGGCTATTGGTGTGATTTCAACAACACCAGTTATTATTCGAACAAAAAGCGGAAGATTTACAAATGAAACAGCCGTTACGCTTGAAATGCTTGAACAAAACAAAGAATTAATCGAAATTGAACATTTGTTCAGTGATTTTGAAAAAGTTGAAGTTAAAGATAAGGAGCTTTCAAAAAAGTTCCTTTGCGGAACAAAAATTTCCGTTAACGAATTTGATGAAATTAAAGATAAAAAACAACCATTCTTCATTTATGTGAATAATAGTGTGGTTGGTCTTTATGAAATTATTGATGGGAAAATTTCGCAAATAGTTTATTTATTTGAAAATTAGAAATATATTGAAATGCATTGATTTTTGACATATTTTATGATAATATGAGTATGTTAAAATAGATTTTTGGAGGATTTATGATTACAGCAGGAGAATTAAGAAAAGGTATCACTTTTGAATATGAAGGCAAAGTGTATGTTGTTGTTGACTTTTTGCACGTTAAACCTGGTAAAGGTGCTGCGTTTGTTAGAACAAAATTGAAAAATGTTGTTACTGGTCAAGTTATCGAAATGACTTTCAACCCAGTTACAAAATTTGAAAAAGCTCAAATTGAAAGAAAGCAAATGCAATATCTTTACAGCGATGGTGACTTGTATTACTTTATGGACAACGAAACATATGAACAATTGCCACTCAATAAGAGTCAAGTTGAAGAAGCTCTTCAATTCATCACTGAAAATATGGACGTAACTATTGCGTTCTATAAAGGCGAAGCATTCAGCGTTGAACCACCAAACTTTGTTGAACTCACAATCGTTGAATGTGAACCTGGAATTCAAGGTGACACATCTAAAGCAGGCAACAAGCCAGCTAAACTTGAAACTGGTTTCGTTCTTCAAGTTCCATTGTTTGTTAACAATGGTGACAAGATTAGAATCGATACTAGAGACGGTTCATATATGTCAAGAGTTTAATTTTAAATGAAACAAAATATGTCGAATTTCGACATATTTTTTTTTGCAAAAAATTCATAACGATAATTTATTACGAGTAACATTTAACAGGGGAGATATTAATTGAAAAATCTTTTACCAACTTGGCTTTATTTGGCGATTTCAAAGGAGTTTCCTGAGGAATATGTTTATGAATTAAGAGTGAGATTAAATAAGCCTCTACTCATTAATTTTAAGGGCAGACCCTATGAATTAATAATAAATGACGGGACATCAAATGAGCCATATATTGCAAGTAGTGACCTGATTTCATATATAGTGTCGGTGGCAACCAAACAATCGCTCTATGCTTATGCTGAACAAATCAAAAAAGGCTATATCTCAACTGATAATGGGGTTAGAATTGGGCTTTGTGGGACGGGTGTTTACAACGATGAGAATTTGTCAATGTTAAAACAAATAACATCATTAAACATTAGATTTGGACATAAAATTTATGGTTGCTCAAAAGATATAATAAAGTTTGTTTTGGACGGCGACACGGTAAAAAATACTTTGATAATTTCTCCGCCAGGTGCTGGAAAAACAACCTTGCTTAGAGATTTGATTTTTAAACTTTCAAATGAATTTTGTATTCAAAATATCTTAGTTGTTGATGAGAGATTTGAACTTGCAGGGCTCGCTCAAGAGTTTGATTTGGGAAAGAATGTTGATGTGATTAGTGGAACGAATAAAAAATTTGCTTTCACTGACGGGCTTAAGGTTATGAATCCAAGCATTATTGTTGCAGACGAAATTGCGGACGAAGAAGATATTGAGTCGATAAAATCGGCATCAAAATCTGGGGTTAAGGTTATTGCAACGGCGCACGCAAAAAATATTGAAGAATTAAACAAACGCAAAAACTTTGAGAATTTTGTTGGTGGTTTTTTTGAAAGGGTTGTTGTGCTCTCAAAAAGAAATGGAGTTGGAACGATTGAAGGGGTGTTTACACCGTCTGGAAAATGTGTTTTTGTTCCTTATCTAATATGAAAAAATTTATTGTAGTTTTTCTGGTTTTGATGTTTTGTTATATTGGATATTTGATAAAAGAAAAGTATAAAAACCAAAAATTAATTTTAGAAGAAATTAAAAATTTTGTTGAGTTCTTTAGGTCAAACATAATGGTTTTAAAGACTAGTGTTTTGGATATTGTTTATTCTTATAAAAACATTCAAAATAATAAAAACGCACTTTCTTTTAAAATGTTTCAAAATAACGAAAATCTATTTAAATTTAACGAAAATTTTGCAAATAGATATATTTATGATGAAAAATTAATGGTTTATATAAGGAATTATTTTGAAGATTTTGGGTTGAAGACACATTGTTACGAACTTGAAAAAACGGATAATTTTTTGTTGCTTTTAAACGACTCTATTCAAAAAACAACAGAAGAGATAAAAATGAAAGGTGACCTTTGGTTTAAATTATTTGTGGCTATTGGTCTTGTTATTGCGATTGTGATTTGGTGAGAAAATGGGTATATCGGTTTTGTTTAAAATTGCTGCGATTGGAATACTTACAATAGTGGTGAGTCAGTTGTTTCAACACCAAGGAAAAGGTGACCTTGCAACGCTTTCAAGTCTTGCGGGATTAGTTGTTGTTTTGGCAATAGTTTTATCGATGGTTAGTGATTTATTTGACACAATAAAGACATTATTTGAACTTTATTAAAAACGCAAAGTGTGGTGAAAAATATGATAAAAATAGTTGCAATATCGATAATTACAGTGTTTTTATCATCGATAGTTAAACAGAAAAATAGTGAGTTTGCAACCATAATTAATGTTTGTGGTGGCGTGCTAATATTTATGTCTGTTTATGAAATGTTTGAAGAAATTATGAATTTTTTTATTGCTTCAAGCGATGAACTTTTAATTGATTCTAGTATAATCAAACTTGCTATAAAGATTATTGGTGTTGGATATATTACAGAATTTACTGCTGACATTGCTGAAGATTTTGGCAATAAAAATGTATCTTCAAAAGTTGTTTTTGGAGGAAAGGTTATTGTATGTGGAATGACTCTTCCAATAATAAAAAAGTTGTTTTCATTGCTATTTTCATTCTGTTAGTTTTTGGTTTTGTTTTTACTAAAAACATACCTGTGGCAATGGCACAAAATGATGACCCTGCTATTGAACTTGAGCAGTGGACTGAAGATGTTTTATCAAAAACTGATACTGATAGTTTAGATGAGTTTTTGCCTGAAGAATCATTTGTTCAAATGTTTTCTTTTAAAGAGTTTGCAAGGTCTGTTTTGTCTGGCGAATACTTGGCTGATTATGATTCTGTTTTTGAGTTTGTAAAAGATGCTTTTTTAACAAATTTTAAAAAAAATTTGCGGTTTTTTGTGTATTTGTTTGTATGCGTTGTGATTTATGAGATATTTAAAAATTTCTGCGCAGATAAATACATTGAGGTTAAAAAGAATGTAAAAATTATATTTTGTTTTTTGTTTTGTGTTATTTTACTTTCTTCATTTAAAACATACTATGATGAGATAAGTGGTTTTGTTGATGGTGTGTTTAATTTTACTGCAATACTTTTTCCCATTTTAGTTGGGCTTGTCACGATGTCTGGTGCGGCAACTTCAGCATCTGTTTATAGTTCATTTTCAATTTTTATTTTAAACACTGGCTCATATATTATTAGATTTGTTTTAATGTCGAGTGCAATTTCAATATTCATTTTGTCGCTCTTTGGTTCGATATTAAAAAACAAAAGATTCGATAGGGTGTGTGAAATTGTTAAGTTGATTTTCAAGTATGTTGTTGTTTTATTCTTTTCAGTCTTTGGACTTTTGTCTTTTGTGAATGTGGTTTCAACATCTTCAAGAGATGGGCTTAATTTGAAACTTACAAAGTATGCAATCAAAAATTATATACCAGTTCTTGGAGGTTATATTAGCGAGGGTTTTGACTTTCTAAAGGGTTGTTCGATTTTGGTAAAAAATGCCTTTGGTTTTTGCTCGGTTTTGATTTTGATTTCAATGGCTATTTCTCCACTTTTGCTAACACTTGTTTTTGTGTTTGGATTTAAAATTTTATCTGCGCTAACTGGTTATGTTGGAGAAGGTGTTTTTTCGGATATGTTCAATGATGTGTCAAAAGCATATTCAAATTTTTTGACAATAATAATTGGTTTGTTTTTGATTATGTTTATTTTCATTTTCTTGATGATAATGTCTGTTTGGGTGGTTTGATGCTTATAAAAATTAGCGTGATGTTTATAGTGATTAATTTGATTTTTGAAGTGTTCGAAACTGTTTTTCCAATGTCGAGAATGAATGGATTTGTTAAGTCGTTTGTTGGGGTTGTGTTTTTATATATTGTTTGTTTAAAATTGCTTGAATTTATATAAAAAATACAACTTTGAGTGAGATTTGTTATTTATGAAAATTAAGAGTTATTTTGTAAAAATAAAAGAAAATATTGCAAAATTATACAATAAAAATAAAAAATTATTATTTTCAATCATTGCTCTTTTTGTTGTGATTGTTGGTTATTTATTTTTCTCTTTTGGTGAAAAAGAAAATAAAAATGAACAATTAATTAATGATGATATTCAGTTGCAAGATTTATCTTGTTATGAAGATTTTTTGGAAAAAAAACTTGAAACAATTTTGCTTGAAATTGATGAGGTGACTTCGGCAGATGTTATGGTTGTTTGTGATTCGTCGTATGTTTATCATTACTTAAAAAATGTTTCGGTGACAGAATCTGGAGCAAGCGAAAATGGAACAAAAACTATAACTGAAGAAGTTGTTTTTGAAAAAGAAGGTTCAAATTCAAAACCAGTTTTAGAGAGATTTGATATGCCAAAAGTTGTTGGTGTTATGGTTGTTGTGAGCGGTGTTTCGCCGTCGACAAAATTATCTATTATCAGTTCTATTTCTGTTGTTCTAAATGTGAGCAGTGAATGCATAAGTATTGTAGTAGACTAGCGGGGGAAAGTTTATGAAGATTTTTTATTTTAAGGAGGATAATTCAGTGCTTACAAAAAAGAAAAAGATTTTTATTATTTTTGGAATGGTTGCTCTTTTGGTTGTGACTGGTTGCTTGAATTTATTTTTAAACAAGGAAGAGATTGAGCTTCAACAAACAACTTCGTCACAAATGAGTTTGCTTACAAGTTATAGAGCAAGCAAACTTGAAACAAGAAATTCAATGCTTGAAATTTATGATTCGATTATTGCAACCTCTACTGACAAAGAACAAATTATTGAGACCAACGCTTTGATTTCTGACCTTGCAGGAAGAATGGAACAAGAGACCGTTTTAGAGGGAATGATTATGGCGTCAGGTTATGAAGATGTTGTTGTGACTAACAGCGATGATAACTATACTGTTATGGTTAAGTCGAACGGACTGACTTCCGACGACGTTGCTAAAATCTTGGGAATTCTTGTTAAGGAAACCGGGGTTTCTGCAACAAATGTGAAAATTTCTTCAGTGTAATAAAAGGGCGGAAAATTTTCTGCCTTTTTTCTTTGCTGTTATTTAGGATATTTATTTTATAAATATAAATTGATTTTGAAAAATCTTTATGCTATAATCAAAATATTATAAGACTGGGAGAGTATGTATGGCAAAAAAAGTTAAAGTTATCATTGAAAATGAAGACGAGACAAAAGACAATGTAACATACAAAAAACACGTTGTTATGAGTATTGTTTCTCTTGCAACTCAAGAAATCAATGGTATTGCTTCAATTAGCAGAAAGTCGGTTTCTATGATTAGAAGTGCGCTTAGCAAAAATATTAATCGTGGAATCATTGTTGATTTTAATAACAACAATGCCAAGATTGACGTTTTTGTTAATGTTAAGTTTGGTTTTTCTGTTAAAGATGTTGCGTTCCGCGTTCAAGAAAACATTAAAGCTAGCGTTGAGTCTATGACCGAATATAAAGTTGAAAGCGTTAACGTTCACGTTGTTGGAGTTAACTTTAGTGAAGTTGAAAGCGATTTTGTAAGCTAATATTTTTGATTGGGTTTTTTAGAGAATGGAAAATTTAACGAATGAACAAATTATTGATATAATCAATTTTTATAATCAGTGTGGGATTGCCGAAGAGATATATTTATCTAAAGATGGTGCCCTTGATTTGTTCACTCTTTTAAAAATTAAGCCAGAGTTTGATGACGACGGAAATAGAATTTTGACACCTTATGAGCTTTTGGAGGTTGTTCCAAAATTTAGGGGAGCAGAAGAAGTTCCTATCGTTTTTGCAATCAAGCATAAAGTCTCAAAGGTTGCTCACGGGCTTTCGGGAGAGTTTGTTTATGGCGGAGAGAAAAAACAAGACTCAATGGAAATTTTAAACAAATTCAAAAAAGACTACTTTAATGCGATGGCTGTGGGAAACTTAAGTGAGGCTCAAAGAACTTTTGACCTCATTGATAAACTGACTGGCGGAAACGCAGAAGATGTTATTGGTGTTAACTATAACTACGAGATGTTTTATGCAAAAATGAAAAGGCAACTTTTGATTGACTTGTTTGCAAACTTCCTTATCTTGAGAATAATGAACAGAAAGTCTCAAGTGAAGGAGGGAATTGTTAAGGTTGACAAACTTTATAAAGAATTTGTGGAATCACAAACAAAACAAGATTCGATTGTTGCGGATATTGCAGGATTTCAAATTGGGGCTCCTGTTATTGATAACATTGAACTTGAACTTGATGAAGACGAACTTGAAAATGATGAAGACTCAAAAAAGACGACAGTTTCAGTTGAAAAGTTCAATGAAAATGTTGCAAAGCAAACCCAAGAGGCTGTGGTTCAAAAGACCATTACTGAAAATGTTACATCGTTCATAAAAGAACGTGTTGAGAAAAAAATTAAAAATGTTGGCTCTAGTATTTTTGATATGTTTGCTGAGCAAAATAAAGAGAAAACTGAAGAAGAAAAATCTGCTGAGGTTAATGAACCTGAAAAACCTATTGCGGTTTTAGAAAGCGACTAATTATGGAGAAAATTTATGAGTAGAAGAGATGCGAGAGATATTGGTTTTAAACTTATATTCTCATACACTTTTGATAAAGAAGAAAATAATGATGTTCTTGAAGAATATCTTGCTACTGTTGATGCTGACGATGGCGCTTATATTAGAGAAGTTTATAAGGGTGTTGTTAGTCATTACGACGAAATTTTGGAAGAGATTGGAAAGTATGCTGAGGGCTTTGAAACCGAAAGAATTTATAAGGTTGACCTTGCAATTTTAATCTTGGCTGTTTATGAAATTAAATTTATGAGCGACATTCCATTTAAGGTTAGTGTTGACGAGGCTGTGAATATTGCAAATAAATATTCAACCGCAAAAAGTGGAAAGTTTATCAATGGTATCTTGTCAAAGTTTGCGAGGTAAAAATGAAAACTTTGACCTTATCAATTTTGCAATTCAACAACTTTGTGAAAAGAATCCTTGATGCCGAGGATTTTTTGTCAAACATAAGCGTTTTTGGTGAGGTTACAAATTTTAAAGTTTCGGGAGGCAATGCATACTTTGATTTGAAAGACGAAAATGCAATGCTTTCGTGTGTTAAGTTTGATGCTAGCACGCTCAATATAAAAAATGGTGACCTTATCACCGTTTTTGGAAAGGTTAACTTTTATGTTAAGTCGGGAAGATTGAACTTTATTGTGTCAAGAGCCGAGGCTTATGGGCTTGGTGCGTTATATCAAAACTTTTTGATGCTTAAACAAAAGCTCGAAACAGAGGGGCTCTTTAGAGAAGAAATCAAAAAAGAAATCCCTAAGTTTTCAAAGAGAATTGGTGTTGTGACAAGCGAGACAGGTGCGGTTATTCGTGATATTATCAATGTTACAAGAAGTAAAAACCCATACACAGACATTGTTGTTTATCCGTCAAAAGTTCAAGGTGTTGGCGCTGAAGACGAACTTGTTTCAGGCATTGAATATTTCAACTCGAGAGACGATATTGATGTTATTATTGTTGCTCGTGGTGGTGGTTCACTTGAAGACCTTTCGCCATTTAATACTGAAAAAATTGTTAGGGGAATTTATAGGTCAAACCTGCCTGTGATTTCTGCGGTTGGTCACGAAACAGATTTTACACTTTGTGACTTTGCAGCAGACCTAAGGGTTCCAACTCCGTCAGTGGCTGCGGAAGTTGCTGTTTTTGATTATTTTGAGCAGATTGAAAATATTGATGTGACTAATAAAAACATTTATTATTTCATAACAAAAAAACTTGAGGAAGATAAGAAAGATTTGCTTGGACTAGAAAGTTTTATTTCAAGCAATTTAAAAGTAAAGATAGTTAAGGCTAAAACAGACATAGCGCTCAAGATAAAAGACATTGAAAAGATTGTTGAAAATAAAGTTTTGAACAGTAAAAACAGGCTTGAAAATATGATTTCAATGGTTTCAAAACTTAGTCCACTTGAAGTTTTAAAACGAGGCTTTGCGGTTGTTGAAAAAAGTCAAAAACGTGTGACAAGCGTAAAGGAAGTTGCAGTTGGTGACGATGTTGTTTTGAGGCTTGATGACGGAAAGGCTGTGGCTGAAATTAAAAATATTAGTGAGGATAAATAAATGACATTTGAAGAATCATACGAAAAACTTGTGAAAATTAAAGATTCTTTAGAGAATCCTGAAACAACCTTAGATGAATCTATAAAACTTTATGAAGAAAGCGTTAAGCACACAAAAACTTGTTTAGATTTGCTTAGCGAAACTGAAGGAAAAATTTCAGTTATCAAAGCTGAGGTTGATAAACTTATTGAAAAACCATTAGATATTCAGGAGTAGAATATGCTTCAAAGTTTAACTATAAAAAACATTGCGCTTATTGATAATCTTACCATTGAACTTGGAAACGGGTTCAATGTTTTGACTGGTGAAACTGGTGCGGGAAAATCACTTATTATTGATTCTCTCGCGCTTTTACTTGGCGAAAAAGCCGATAAGAGTTTGATTGCTTATGGTGAAAACTTTGCAAGCGTTGAGGCGGTTTTTACAACAGACTCAGAAGAGATTTTGTCAAGGCTTGAAGAATTTGGCTTGGATAGAGAAAACACAATCATTATTTACAGGAAACTTTCAACTGACGGAAAGAACGAGTGCAGAGTTAATGGCAAGTCGTTTACACTTTCAATGTTAAAGGCAATAACTTCGCCGCTTATGGATTTGCACGGACAGTTCCAACATCAAGAACTCTTGAAAGAAAGTGTTCAACTTTCAACACTTGATGAGTTTGGAGGCTATGAAATTAAGCCAGTAAAACATCAATTCAAAGAACTATTTTTTAGACTTAAACAAATCAAAAAACAACTTTCAGGGTTCAACTTTGACAGCAAAGACAGAGAGAAACTTTTGGATATGTATTCGTTCCAAATTAACGAAATTGAAGAGGCTCATTTTGTTTCAGGCGAAGAGGAAGAACTCAAAGAGTTTAGAATGAAAGTTTTAAACCAAGAAAGACTTGCTGGTTCATTTGACAGAATGAAATCAATCTTAGATTCTGGTGGAATGGGTCAAGGTGTTGCCGAACAAATCAAAAGGCTTGAAAGAGAGGCTATGGACGTTGTTAAATATCTTCCAGAGCAGAACTCTATTTTGGAGAGAATTTCTTCACTTAGATATGAAATTGAGGATATTAAAGAAACTGTTGACGAGGCAAGTGACGGGCTTTATTTTGACGAGTTCACTGCACAAGAAAATGAAAGAAGACTTGACCTTTTGTCTTCACTGAAAAAGAAATATGGTTCAAGCATTGATGAAATTAATGAGTATTTGGAAAATGTGAAAAAAGAATATGACAAACTCGTTAATTCAGCTGAGGTTATTGAAAAACTTGAAAAAGAAAAAGACCTTGTTTCAAAAGAACTTTCAGTCAAGGCGTTTGAACTTTCGGCACTTAGAAAAAAATATGCTGAAGTGTTTGCAGACAAGGTGAAAAAAGAACTTGCAGAGCTATCTATGAAGAATGCAAAGTTTGAAATCAAGTTTGAAACAGTCGACGAAAACACTTGTGACGAGACAGGTTTTGACAAGATTGAATTTATGTTCACAGCAAATGCTGGTCAACCACTCAAACCATTAAACAAAGTTGCCAGCGGTGGTGAAATGAGTAGGTTTATGCTTGCAGTTAAAAATATTACAGCAGATATTGTTTGTGTTGACACAATGATTTTTGACGAAATTGACACAGGAATCAGCGGAGACACAGCAAACAATTTAGCAGTGAAACTTGCAAAGATTGGCACAAATCACCAAGTTATTTGTGTTACACACTTGGCTCAGGTTGCTTGCTTTGGAAAGGAACATTTCTATATTAGCAAGGCAGATGAAAATGGCGTGACAAAAACAAGGCTTTCACATCTTGACAGAGACGGAAGAATTAGTGAAATTGCAAGGCTTATTGGTGGGGCGATTTCAGACTTTTCAAAGAGCCACGCAAAGCTTATGCTTGAGTCTGGAGAAAATTTTTATAACAATAACTAACTTATACATAATTTAATAAAAAACGCTAAAACTACTCTATATGAGTGGTTTTTTTAATAAAAAATCTAATGTTTTGCATTTTTTTGCGTTAAAAATAATGGCAGGCTTGCTTTGTTTTTGTATGTTGTTTTTGGGTGTAATTAATCCAATTTCGCTAAAAACGACAGAGACTTTGTCTTGCAGTAAAGTTGCAGAAGCCACATTTCCTAGTTTTCAAAAGATTATAAAAACCTTGTTTAAAAAAGAGGAAAAGAAAGAACCAGTAACACAAAAAACTTATGTGTATTTGGGTGGGTTTCCGCTTGGGTTTACAATAAGTTGTTCGGGGGTTGTGGTCATTGCGATTTCGAATGAAAACGTCATTAACTTGAAAGAGGGTGACATTATTAAAAAGATTGAAGGGAGTGATATTTCAAGCGCGGCAGAAATTTCAAAACTAATTAATAGCGTGGGGTTTAAAAGCGGGGAACTTGAACTTGTTATTGATAGAAAAGGAACAGAGGAACTTGCAAAACTCACACCGCAAATAGACAGTGTGACAGGAAAGAAAAAACTTGGAATTTGGATTAGAGATAATTCTGCGGGAGTTGGAACAGTTACTTATATTCGAAAGGATAACTTTAGGTTTGGGGCTCTCGGTCACCCAGTTTGTGACATTGACACTGGAGCGATTATGCCAGTTTCTTCAGGAAACATATTTAAGTGTAATATTGTTGGTTACAAAAAGGGTGAAAAGGGTTCACCTGGAGAACTAAAAGGATTGTTTTTAAGGAATGGTAGCATTCTTGGTTCTCTTGACAAAAACAACGAGTTTGGGGTTTATGGAAATTTCCACGAAAAATATTTAGAGAAACTTAACACGGAAGTTGTTGAAGTTGCAGGAAAGAATGAAGTAAAAAGTGGAAAGGCACAAATTAGATGCACGATTGATGGTTGCGAACCAGCGTTTTATGACATTGAGATTGTTAAAACATATTTTCAATCACAAAAAAGCAATAAGAGTATGTTTATTCGAGTTACTGACAAAAGACTGCTTGAGAGCACAGGTGGAATCGTTCAAGGAATGAGCGGAAGCCCGATAATTCAAAACGGAAAACTTGTTGGTGCGGTTACTCACGTTTTTGTGTCAGACCCAACCAAAGGTTATGGAGTTTATGCGGATTGGATGCTTGATAATTAATAATGTTCAAAATTATTCAAAATTGTTCAATTATTGTTGATTTTTGTCGATTTATGAGTATAATCTTTGATATGGACGAATTACAATCTTATTTAAACATTAACATTACATATAGAGACTATTATATTGAACATAACGATGACCTTGAAAGCGAAGAACTGACTGCCGAAAAGTTTTATATAAGCGTTAGTGAAGACCTTGACATCGTTTTGAATAACCTTAACATTTTGCCAAGCAAGACAGGATATTTGTTTTGGAAAGATGCTGTGTTTTTGTATTTGTTTTCAAGCAAGGCGAAGATTAGTATTTGCAAGGATATTTATCCAGCGATTGCTAAAAAGCACGAGACCACAACAATGTGCGTTGATAGGGCTATGAGAAGATGTTTTGAAAACGTTTTATATTATGCGTCAAAAAACGAGCATAATTATATTTGTCTGTATTTAAAAAATGCGTTGTTGTTTCCACGCAACAGCGAAATTATTGTTAAACTGGTGGAATTAATTTCATCGAAAAAGTTTCAAGAAAACAAGTTAAAACTGGCAATCTAGTTTTAACTTGTTTTTATTTTTGCATAAGATATAATGTGAAAACAAAATTGAATTTATTTGACATTAAGTGCTATTTTGAAAAACGCAAGAAAACATATTTGCTGGCGTTTGGGTTTATTGTGGTTGGTATTATTGTTGGAATTTTTATTGCGACATCAAGCGAGAGATATTTGTCGCTTTTAAAATCTAGCGACAAAACCTTGTTTGATTACATTAACGGAAAGATTAGTTTTTCAAAACAATTTTTTAGTTTGTTTTTAAAGTTCTTTTTGCCAATGGTGGTTGTTTTTGTTGTGTGCCTAAGTTCATACTCGTCATTTTTGGGTTTTGTGTTTTTGGCATATAATGGTGTTTTGTTTTTCCTTAACACTTACGCAATTATTGCTGAGTTTGGAATAACGGGTGTGCTTAGTTTTGTGTTTTTGATTTTGCCAACAAACTTATTACTTTTTGCGGTGCTAATTTTCTTTTTTGAGGTTTGTTGTTCTAGGTGTAAAATGGCAAAGTCTTATCGAAACGCATTTTATGGTTTTGGTGAGACGGAGTTTTGGTTTAAACTTTTGCTTGGTGTGATTGTTGGGTTTATTGCAGCGTTTGTTTTAACTTTTGTGTTTTTGATTGTTTTGAAAAGCCATATTTTTATGATTTATTAATTTTTTACATATTTTTACAAAATTAGACAAATAATACAGGTAAGGAGAAATTTTATGAAAAAAACTATCTGTTTTATTTTGTTTGTTTTTATGCTTGCATTTGGCTTGGTTGTTCCTATGCCAGAGACGACTGCGTTTGCAGAAAACGCGATGCCAGAAATAACATCAAAGTCGGCTTATCTTGTTGACTATCAAACGGGAACTGTTGTCTTTGAAAAGAATGCTGACGAGAGACTTCCTATTGCGTCAATGACAAAACTTGCATCGCTTTCGGTGGTGTTTGATTATTTGTCAAAGGGCATTATTAAAGAAAATGATTTAGTCACTGTTACGGAAACTGCTGCCGCTGTTGGTGGGTCATCTGCATTTTTGGATGCGGGCTCAAGGTATAAGGTTTGTGACCTTATAAAAACGGTTGTGATTGCATCGGCAAATGACAGCACTGTTGCGCTTGCGGAGTTTGTTGCTGGAAGTGAAGAGACTTTTGTGTCAAAGATGAATAAACTTTCAAATTCACTTAGACTTGAAAATACAAACTTTGTTAACTCTACGGGGTTGCCTGCAGAAAACCATTATTCGTCGGCAAAGGATATGGTTGAAATTTATAAAACGGTTTGCAACAATCCGTTATATAAAAAGTATTCAAAAGTTTGGATGGAAGACTTTGTTCACCCAAGTGGGAGAAAGACAGGGCTGGTTAACACAAACAGGCTCGTTAAGACCTTTGACGGAATTGAAGGCGGAAAGACAGGCTACACAGACAAAGCCAAGTTTTGTTTAACCGCGTCTGCCTCAAGAGGAAACACAAGACTTGTGGGTGTTGTAATTGGGGCAACTGATAGCAAGACAAGGTTTGCAGAAATGAGCAAACTTTTCAGTTTTGGTTTTGCAAACTTTGAAACAAAGGTTATTGTTAACGGAGATGTTCCAATCTCGGTTGCAAGTGCAAAAAACGGAAAGAATAACGCTACCGTTTATCCAGAAAAGTCGATTGTTAGGTTTATGCCAAAAAGCGAAAACTTGGAACTTTCAACAGACTATGAAATTTATGAAATAAAAGCACCGCTTTCAAAGGGTGAAGTTGTTGGAAAAATGTTTGTGTTCGACAAAAATAATATGGTTGTTGATGAAGTGAATCTTGTGACCGATACAGACATTCAAGAGGTTGGATTTAAAGAAAGACTTGAAAAAATTGTTGGATTATGGTAAAAGTAAGGGGTGATTTGGGCGATTTGTCTCAAATTGCCTTTTTATATTTTGACTTGGGTTGCTATTTTTGATATAATCAACCTGTAGGAGACTGATATGCTATTTTTAAGTGGACTAGGTTCAGGTTTTGTTGAAGTATTTCTTGCAATAATAGCGCTTTTGATGGCGGTGTTTGTTGCAATTCCTTTTCACGAGTTTGCTCACGCGTTTGCTGCAAAACGTGAAGGTGACTATACAGCAACTGCTTGCAAAAGATGCACCCTCAGGGGTTTGGCTCACGTTGACTGGACAGGCTTTTTGATGATGTTTTTGTTCGGTTTTGGTTGGGCAAAACCAGTTCCTGTTGATGAGAGGAATTATAGACGCGGAAACAAGAGCAAGTTTATTGTTTCGATTGCTGGCGTTTTGATGAATATTGCGCTCGGCATTGGGTTCTTGTTCATCTATATGTTGATTTATAAATTCTTCCCGGATTTTTATTACACTTCAACATTTGGATATTTGCTTGAGATGTTTTTGTTCTATTCAATTTCACTCAACTTTGGTTTGGCACTTTTCAATCTTTTGCCAATTTATCCACTTGATGGGTTTAATATTATTGAAAGTTTCTCAAGAAGAGAAAATGGATTCTTGCAATTTATGAAAAGATATTCATTCTTCTTCTTTGTGCTTATTATGATAACTGGTTTCTATGACATTGTTTACGGAAAGGTTATCAATGCTTTAATGAATGGACTTATTAAACTTTTTAGTATGATGTTGGGAATGTAGATGGAAGAAATTTTAGAAAATACAAAAGAAGAAGTTGTTTCACAGGAACCTGCAAAAGAGGTTCCAGTTTTTGATGTGACAAAACTTGATAAAAAGTCACTTGAAATTTTGGAAGAAACAGAAGAAGATGATTATAAATTCAAGATTGACCAATTTGAAGGTCCTCTTGACCTTTTGCTTCACTTGATAAAGCTTACTAAAATTGATATCTGTGACATCTTTTTGTCGGACATCACCGAGCAATATCTTGAAATGATGAAAGACATTGATGACGTTGATGTTGAAAAGGCGAGCGAGTTTATTAATATGTCGGCAACACTTCTTGAAATCAAGTCAAAGCACTTGCTTCCTCGAGATGAAGAACTTGAACCAGAGGAAGACCCTGAACAAAGACTTATTCGTCAAATTGAAGAGTATAAACTTTTCAAAGAACAAGGCGAAGTTTTGGCTAAGATTGAAGATGTTAATCGTTTTTATAAAAAGCCAGACAACTCAGTTGGTGAGTTTAAGTATGAACTTCCTGACAAACTTTCAGTTGATGCTCTTGTTAAAGCGTTCACTGATATTATGCAAAAAATGACAATCAAAGCAGAGGTTGTTCAAGAAAAGAAAATTGAAAAAGAACGTTTTACCGTTGCGCAAAAAATTAGCCAAATCAAAGACTGGCTTATTACAAAAGAAAAGTTTAGATTTAGTGAACTTTTTGATGGAAGCCATTCAAGAAATGAGGTAATCAACACATTTTTGGCGCTCCTTGAACTTTTGAAAAGACAATATATAACAGTTTGTCAAAACGAACTTTTTAGTGATATTGATATTGTTAGAAATGAAGACGAAAGTGCTAGGCTTCAAGAAGAGCCTGCTAGTGAATTTGACGGAGAAGAATAATGGAAAATTTAGAAAGTGTAATTGAGAGTGTTGTTTTTGTTGCAGGTGAGCCTGTTTTGATTTCAGACCTCTGTGTAAAATTTGATGTAAAACAAAAACAAATTGAAAAAGCAGTTCAAAAACTTCAAGAAAAATATAATGCCGAAAGCGGTATACAATTATTATGTTTTAATAACAAATTGCAATTCGCTTCAAACCCAAAGAATGTTGATGCTGTTTCTGCGGTTTTAAACCCAATTAGACAAAGAAACTTGACAAAAGCGACTCTTGAAACTGTTGCAATCATTGCATATAAACAACCAGTTACAAGACTTGAAATTGAAGAAATTCGTGGTGTTAACTCTGACTATGCAATTAATATTTTGCTTGAACATAAGCTCATTGAAGTTGTTGGTCACAAAGATGCAGTTGGAAGACCTTCTCTTTTTGGAACAACTGATGAGTTTTTGAAAAGATTTGATATCTCAGCAGTAGGCGAACTTCCAAAATATGAAGACCTTATGGCACAAATTGAAAAGATTAAAGAAAATTATTCTGAAGCGTTGTTTAACAGATTTGAACCAGTGGCTCCAGTTGAAGAAGACCTCGATAAAAAACTTGCTGAAATCAATAAGACTGAAACACCTAAAAATGACGAAGATTTATAATAAATAAAATTTAATATTTAACACAAACTATGAGTATGCAAAAAGTGCTCATAGTTTTTTTTATAGTTTTTTTTGTGATTATGGTTTTGGTTTTTCCATTCAAAACGAGAGCAATGGCGCATATTAATTTTCTTGAACTTAAGTGTTTTTATTCAGTTAAAATTTGGATAGTTAAAATTTTGTGTGGTATGGCAAATCTTGAGAACGATAGACTAAATGTTTTTAATGAGAAAACTTTGTTTTCAGGTGACTTTGATGAAAAATTTAAGACCTTTGCAAAAATGGTTTTAGAGAAAATTGATGTGAAAAAAGTTGAACTATATTTTTCGGGCGGGTTTGTGGATAATTCATTTTCGTCGGCAATAGTTTGCGGGTCGGTGCTCTCGATTGTTGAGTCAATTTATGGCTATTTGTCGCTAAAGTATGGAGACGTGAAAATGTATAAAGATATTGAGCCAACATTCAAAGAAGATAATCTTGAACTGACTGTTGATTTTGTTGCTAGCATTAGTGTTATTGGCTTAATTATTGCGGGAATAAAATCTAAAAGAGAATTAAAAAAATTAAAGGAGATGTATAATGAAAGATAAAATTTATGTGAACAAAATTAAAGATGTTATGAACTCGGCTATGGAGAATATTAGACCGCTGATTGACGTTGATGTTGTGATAGGAAAAACGATTGAAAAAGATGGAGTTTCAATAATTCCGCTTTCAAAAGTAACAATGGGTTTTGTGTCTGGCGGTGGTGAATATTACTCCGAATTAAAAGAAATGAGAAGGGAAACAGAGTATCCGTTTTCAGGTGGTTCTGGTGGTGGTGTGTCGCTTCAACCTATTGGTTTTTTGATTATAAAACAAGGTTCGGTTGAAGTTGTTAAAATTGATTCAAAAAGTGCCGTCGAAAAGTTAATTGAGACCATTCCTGATATTGCAAAGTTTGTTGGCAATGCAATTAGTGGGAATAAAGAAGATGAAGAAAAGTAAAGTAATTGCATTATTTTTCGCGTTTTTTATAATGATTTTGCAGTTTTTTAATGTAAAATGCGCTGTTTTTGCAGGTGCTTTGGCAGGTGGTAACGAAATAACAGATGCCAAGTCTTTTGTAACAATAGAGGCTTCGACTGGCAGGGTGTTATATGAAAAAGATAAAAACAAAAAACTGCCAATGGCAAGCACGACAAAAATTATTACGGCGATAGTTGCGCTTGAAAATCACAAGGACCTTGATAAAAAATATTTGATTACTAAAGAGATGACAGGTGTAGAAGGCTCAAGCATTTATCTTAAGGCTGGTGAGCATTTGTCGGTGAGAGATTTGCTCTATGGCTTGATGCTGCGTTCAGGTAATGACTCGGCGGTTGCTATTGCAATTATTGTTGGTGGAAGTGTTCAAAGATTTGTCCAAATGATGAATGAATTTTGTTTGAGAGTGGGTGCTGGTGACACGCATATTGTGACAGTGAATGGGCTTCACGATGATGAGCATTATTCAACTGCTGAGGACCTTGCAAAGATAACAGCCTACGCATATAAAAATGAAGAGTTTAAAACAATAGTTGGAACAAGGGAAAAAGTTATTTCAAGTGACCTTGACCAAACCTATAAATGCAGGTTGCTAAAAAATAAAAATAAACTTCTAAAGATGGTTGATGGCGCTGATGGTGTTAAGACTGGTTACACCAAAAAGGCAGGCAAGTGTTTTGTGGGGTCGGCTTGCAGAAATGGTATGAGAATAATTTGTGTTGCACTAGGTGCAAAAACGATGTTTGATGATTCTGCAAAATTTATTGAAAAAGCATTCAAAGAATATCGAATGGTGAAACTATTTAAGTCGGGCGAGATTGTTGGAGGGGAAACAAAAACGCAAAATGGTTCGATTTATTTGAAAAATGATATAATTTATCCGCTTTCTAGTGCTGAAATATCAAGAATTAATGCAAAAGCTGAAATTTTTGATAGTCCAAACAAAGATGGTGAGATTGGTGCTCTTGATTTTAGGATTGAAAATGACTTGCTTTTTTCTGTTAAATTATTTACTATTATAATAGAAAAGAATGGGGCTGAGAATGGGTTTAAATCTAGGCTTAGCAAAATTATTAAGTCATTCTAATTTGAGGCACTTATGAGAATTAATAAATTTTTGGCAAGCACTGGTCTTGCTTCAAGAAGAAAATGTGAAGAATTTGTAATAAACGGCAGAGTTTCTGTTAATGGCAAGGTTGTGACTAACCTTGCTTTTGACGTGTCTGAAAATGACAAGGTTAAGGTTGATGGAACTCCTGTTTATGCTCCGCTAAAGTTTACATACCTTATGATGCATAAGCCAAAGGGATATCTCACAACCGTTACTGATGATAGAGATAGAAAAACGGTTATGGAACTTTTGCCAGAAGAGTTTAAGATGTTGATGCCTGTTGGAAGACTTGACTATAACTCTGAGGGGCTTTTGCTTTTCACTAACGACGGAGATGTTGCTCAAAACATTATGCGTCCAGCAAAAGAAGTTGTGAAAACTTATTCGGTTCGTGTTGAGGGCGAAGTTTCAAGGCTTGATGCTGACGAAATGGAAAAAGGTGTTGAAACACTTGATGGAACAAAGTTTAAGCCTTGCAAGATTACAATTATTGACACGAAAGAGAGAAAGACAAAACTTGAAGTTCAAATCACTGAAGGAAAGAATCGTGAAATTAGAAAGATTTTTGACAAGTTTGGTTATAACGTTATTTTCCTTAAACGTGTTGCTATTGGAAAGATTAAACTCGGCGGGTTAACTAGAGGAACTTGCAGACTTCTTCGTCCAAGTGAAATTGAATATTTAAAATCTATCTAAGGTGAAAAAATGAAAGTTTGTGTGATTGGTGGTGGCGCTGCTGGAATGATGTGTGCCACAATGATTGCCAGAAAAGGTCATAGTGTTTCATTGTTTGAAAAAAATGAAAAACTTGGCAAGAAGATTTATATTACTGGCAAGGGCAGATGTAATGTTACAAACGCGACTGTTGGCGATGACTTTTTGAAAAATGTTGTCAACGGCAGAAAGTTTGTTATGGGTGCGATAACAAGATTTAATTCAAACGACACAAAAGCGTTTTTTGAAGACCTTGGTGTTGAACTTAAAATTGAAAGGGGAAACAGAGTGTTTCCTGCAAGCGATAAATCAAGCGACATAATTAAGGCAATGGAAAAGGCAATGAGATGGGCTGGTGTTGATGTTCACTTGTGCACACCTGTTTTGAAAGTGCTTGAAACTGACGGCGTTGTTAGTGGAATTGAAACAGAAGAAGGCAAACTTGATTTTGATGCTGTTGTTGTTGCAACTGGAGGTGTGAGTTATCCTTCAACAGGTTCAACTGGTGATGGCTATGAATTTGCAAAATCTGTTGGTCACACAATTGTCCAACCAAAGCCTGCACTTTGTGCGGTTATTTTGAAATCAAATGAACTTGTTGAACTTCAAGGCTTGAGTCTCAAGAATGTTAAACTTATTTCTAAGTGTGGCGACAAGACTGTTTATGAAAGCGAAATTGGTGAAATGCTGTTTACTCACAATGGAATTTCTGGACCTATTGTGCTTTCAACTTCAAGTATGATTAATAAGTTCAATATGAGCGATTTGAAACTTTATATTGATTTTAAACCTGCTCTTTCTATAGACAGTTTATTAAACAGAATTGACAGAGATATTGTTGACCTTAAAGCGAAACAAGTTTCTAGTTTACTCGAAGGATTTTTGCCAAAGTCGCTTGTTAAGATTTTTGCAGCAAGGCTTGGCGTTAAAACGGATTTTAAAGCAAATCAACTTGATAAAGAAAAACGCAAAAAACTTGCAAATTTGCTTAAAAATTTCGAAATGGTGCCAAAATCACTTGAAAATTTTGATTGTGCGATTGTTACTTCTGGTGGTATAACATTAAAAGAAATCAATCCAAAATATATGAAGAGCAAACTTGTTCAAGGCTTATATTTCATTGGTGAGGTTCTTGATATTGATGCTATGACTGGTGGGTTTAACTTGCAACTTGCGTTTTCAACTGCGGTGACTTGTAGTAGTGATTTTAAAGATTTAAGGAGTTAGTTTATGTTAGTTTTATACGTAATAATTTTTGCAGTATTTATGATTCCTGTGTGGCTTCATAGAGTAAAGATTATCAACAAGAAAAATATGCCAAAGAAAGGTGTGAAATGTATTGTTGCGAGCAATCACTTTTCAATTTGGGACCCTATGATTTTTCACGTTAAGTTCTGGAGAAGATATAGAGCGCTTGCGAAAAAAGAATTGTTTAAAAACTGGCTCTTTACACTCGTTTTAAGAAGTCTTGCGGGAATTCCTGTAGACAGAGAAAAAATGAGTCCATCAACCTACAAAGAGGTTATGGCGGCGCTCGATAAAAACAAACAAGTTTTGATTTTCCCTGAAGGAACTAGAAACAAAACCGAAAGCGATGATATGCAAAACGCGAAAACTGGTGTTATTATTTTTGCGTCTAAAGCCGATGTTCCAATCGTTCCAGTTGTTATTTATAAAAAGCCAAGATTTTTTAGAAAGAACTATATGATTGTTGGTGAGCCATTTAAAGTTGAGGGCGAAAACCCAAAAAGACTCTCAAAAGAAGAGATTGAAAAGAACACTCAAATTTATATGAATAAAATGGCAAATTTAAGAAAACAACTTGATGAGATGATTGAAAACAAAAAGAAGAAAAAGCAAGCATAATAATAGCTAAAAACACCCTTAAAATAAGGGTGTTTTTTATTGGAAATTTTTTCAAAAAATCTATTGAAAACTTGACTGTAAAATGTTATAATTTTATTACTAGAAATACGGAAGAAAAGGGGGTAATAAAATTATGAGAATTAAGAAATTTTTTAAGATTATTGCCTGCGTTTTAGCGATTGAATTAGTTTTGATATGTGTGTCGATTGCCGTTGAAAATCCTAAGTTTTTTAAAGGCAAAAACGGAAACGCTGAACAAACTAGTTCGCCAAGTATCGAACTGGTTGTTGATGACAAAACCGCCACCGAAAGTGACGATGGAAAAACAGAAAATATTGATGTTGATTATGACATTGAAACTGCACTTGATATTGAACTTACTGGTTCGTATTTAGATGTTTATAAAAAATCTGTTGCGGGTCTTGGTGATTCGGCAGCAGACCTCAATAGAAGACTTGTTGCAAAGATTGGTTTGCAAATTCTTCAATCAAAAGTTATTAAATATGAAAACGAACTCCACTTTTATAGTTTGTCATATTCAAATAGTGGTGGGGCTGCAGGTGCAGTTTATTATGACCTTGAAGACTGCATTGAAAGAATCAATAACGGAGAGAGAATTTACACTGACTGCTTTGGCTTTGTGAGACTCACATATTCGATTGCTTGCTATACAATCAATAATTCAAACCCAGCAAGCGTTGCAAAAATGAGTGAACTCTATGGCTATAAAGGTGCATATACTGGGGCTAGCATCACATCAGTTGATAAACTTTCTTGCGGAAATGTTATTTATGACAGACTCACTGGAACTGGCTCAACAAAAAATAGACACGTTGCGATTTTCCTATATGAAGAAAACGGCGATGTAATTTATATGGACCAAAGCCGTGTGTTTAGTGGAGAGCATAGAGAAGGTTCATACATTTATAGCGCGCCAAGTTCAAGGGCTTATAAATTTAACACTTATAAAGAATATTGCGTATAATAAAGATGCTGGAAACGGCATCTTTTTTTGCGAGAACAAAAAATAAATATTACAAAAAACTTGTGTTATTTTCGTTTGGTGTTATAATAGTTAATGTTTAGATGCTGATGTAGCACAGTTGGTAGTGCAACTGATTCGTAATCAGTAGGTCAGGGGTTCGAGTCCCCTCATCAGCTCCATAATATTAAAATGAGGTTTCTATGGGATTCTTTGGAAATTTGTTTGATATGTTGTTTGGAATGAAAGTTTATGATAATTGCACCAAACAAGAAGAAATGACTGAAGAGGAAGAAGAGGAAACTTTGTTATATTTGAATATGCAAATGGATAAGAAATTAGAGAATATGGATAAAAAGAAGGACAAGTGATTGTTCTTTTTTTATTTGATATTGAAAATAGGGTTTATTTGTGATATATTGGTTGGCGAAAAGAGGATAAATTATGATTTATAGAATTCCAAGAGCAGACAGCAATGACGCTTATGATTTGAAACTCATTGACAAAAACGGAAACTCGTTTGTTATGCACTTTGCTGGGAATATGGACTTATACTGGGTTGTTGATGACCATAGAAAATGTATGAACTTTTATGTGGACAAAAATGACGAGTTTTTATATTCAGTGTTTGAAAAGTTGTTTGAAGACATAAAAAAGAACGATACTGGCTACAAAAAGAGTGTTGAGGGAAATGTGTTTTCGTTTATTAGTGAAGACTATCACGAAGACGATGCAAATATGCTTCAAATTGAAAAGAAAGAAGGCGAGTTTGAAATTAGGTTTGTTAAAAACTTTTCGCCAAACCTTCCACTAATTTCAAAGATGTGCCAGATTTGTTTCTGCAATTCTGGAAGTAGAGTTCCAAACATTGAAAGACAATTTATGCTTATGTTTATTGACCTTTCTAGATATAACGACGCGGTTGAAATAGAAAAAGAATAGAGACACCAAATAGTTGGTGTTTTTTTCATAGATTTGATAAAATAGAGAAAGAGAAGGTTATTGAAGATTATGGAAAAATGGGATTTGTATGATAAAGATTTTAATAAGTTAGAAAAAATCGCTTATCGTGGTGACAGGCTTGCTGATGATGAGTATCACTTGGTTGTTAATGCGTGGATAGTAAACGATGAAAACAAATTTTTAATAACACAAAGGGCTCCAAATAAGGCTCACCCAAGAATGTGGGAGTGCACGGGTGGTTCTGCACTTTTTGGTGAGAGTGATATTGATGCTTGCATAAGAGAAATAAAGGAAGAACTGGGCATTGATATTGATGCAAATAGTGCTAAGTTCTTGGGGACGGCGCATAGATATTATGAGGGTTGTCCTGACATATTGAGAGTGTATTTGTTTAAAGATAACACTCCGTTTGAAAAGATTAAGATTCAAGAAGAGGAAGTTATGGCGGCGATGTGGGCGACAAAAGAAGAAATCTTAAATCTTATTGAAGAGGGGAAGTTTGAGGCAAACCCATATTTAAATGAGGCTATAGACACAAAAATTTAAAACGGACCTGCAATTTCTTGCGGGGTTAAATGGTTTGTGATATAGTTTGATGGTTAGGAGATGTTATGAGAAAACAGACTAAGACTTATGATAATGGCTTGCAACTAATTTTAGAGAGAAACGAAAAACAGGTTGTGAGTGTTGATATATTATTTTCGGTGGGTTCACAAGATGAAAATCAAGGCGAACTTGGCTTTGCCCATTTTATTGAGCATATGATGTTTAAGGGGACAAAGGATATGTCTGCCGAAGACATTATGGATAAACTCACATTTTATGGTGCAGATTTTAATGCGTTTACTTCAAAGACTACAACCAAATATGTGTTTAAGTGTTTGGCTGAGAATTTTGAAGAGTGTTTTAAAATTTATGCCGATATGATTTTGAATCCTGAGTTTAAAAAGGAAGAACTTGACCGCGAAAGACAGGTTGTTATTGAAGAAATGAAACGCAGTGACGACGAGCCTCTTGATGTTTTGTATCGCAGGACTATGGAAAACTATTTTGCAGGGCTTTCTTTTGCGCACGATGAACTTGGAACTGAAGAAATAATCGAAAATGTTTCAAGAGAAAAACTTTTGGAGTTTAAAAATAGATTCTATAAAGCAGAAAACTGCGTGATTTCGGTGGCGGGTGATATTGACTTTGAAGAACTTGACCGAATTGTGAATGAAAACATTGTGCGTTTCTTTGATTATAAGGCTGAAAAACACAAGGTTTCATTTGAGCCATTTGACATTAACATTTCAAAAAAATATGACATTGTTGAGCGTGATGACAATCAAGCGAATGTTTGCATACACATCAAGTCTGTTCCAAGCGGAGACAAAGACAAGTATGTTTCAAACCTTTATGCTAGCATTTTGGGTAATTCACAAAACTCAAGACTTTTTAAAATTATTCGCGAGAAACTTGGGCTTGTTTACACAATTTATGCATACAATGAAGTTGGGGTGCGTTCAGGCGAACTTTTGATTGTGTTTGGAACTAGACCAAAAAATGTTAAGCTTGCGATGGCTGAAATAAGAAAGGTTATTGATGACCTTGCAGAAAATGGAATAACCGAAGAGGAACTTGAAAGAACAATTAACTGGAAAAAAGCGGGAATTGCTTTTGGTATGGAAACAAACAGCAACCTTGCAGATGTGAACTGCGTGCACTTGCATCTATACAACGAAATCTTTGACGAAAACAAACGCATCAAAAAAATTGAAGCGGTGACAGTGGAGGCTGTAAATGAATTTGCAAAACGCATTGCAAATGAAACCGAGTTTAATGTTGTTGCTGTTGGAAAAGGTCTAAAAATAGAAGATTTGAAACAATTTTAGATAAGTTGTATACAAATTTATAAAACAATGAAATATTGTCACTAACTTGTTGACAATATTTTTTTTTGAGATTATATTATTAGCAGTTGGCAACGAAGAGTGCTAACTTTCAATTAACTAAAAGAGGTAGACAATGAAAAGTTTTAAGACCGAATCTAAACGTGTTTTAGATTTAATGATTAACTCAATTTATACACACAAAGAAATCTTTTTAAGAGAACTTATATCAAACTGTTCAGACGCTATTGACAAGCTTTATTATAAGAGTTTGTCTGAAAACATTGGTTTGAATCGTGGCGATTTTGATATTAAAATTAAAGCAGACAAAGAAAACAGAATTTTGACCATTTCAGACAATGGTATTGGAATGACTGCTGAAGAACTTGAAAACAATCTTGGAACTATTGCAAAGAGTGGCTCGCTTGCATTTAAAAAAGACAATGAAAAGAAAGAAGACATTGACATTATTGGTCAATTTGGTGTTGGTTTCTATTCAGTGTTTATGATTGGTGAAAAGGTTGAAGTGCTCTCAAAAGCATACGGGGCAAAAGAGGCTAATGTTTGGGTAAGCAGTGGCGCAGAAGGCTATGAAGTTAAGCCTGCTGACAAAGACACAAACGGAACAGACATTATTATTTATTTAAAGCCTGACACAGACGACGAGAGACTCAGTGAATATCTTGAATATTACAAACTTAGAGAACTTATTAAAAGATATTCTGACTATATTCGTTATCCAATTAAACTTGAAACGGAAGTTCCTGTTGCAAGCGAAGATGAGGGCGAAAAGAAAATTGAAACAGCAAAGACTTGGGAAACAATCAACTCAATGGTTCCTATGTGGAAAAAACCAAAGAGTGAACTTAAAGACGAAGACTATAACCAGTTCTATAAAGATATGTTCTATGACATTGATGACCCATTTATGCACTTGCATTATTCAGTTGAAGGTTTGGTGGAATATAAAGCGCTTTTGTATATCCCTAAAAAGTGTCCAGAAGCGTTCTTCTCAAAATATTTTGAAAGAGGTTTGAAACTCTATTCAAATGGCGTGCTTATTATGGATAAGTGCAAAGACCTCATTCCTGAATATTTTGGCTTTGTTCAAGGTTTGGTTGACTGTGAACTTTCGCTTAATATTTCTCGTGAGACTGTTCAACACGACCGTGCACTTCAAAAGATTGCATCAAACATTGAAAAACAAATTAGAAAAGAACTTATGAACCTTTTGGAAACTGACAGAGAAAAATATAACAAGTTCTATGAAAACTTTGGCTTGCAACTCAAGGTTGGAATTTATAATAACTGGGGTATGGATAAAGACAAACTTCAAGACTTTATTATGTATTATTCAGTTAAACAAGACAAACTTGTGACATTCAAAGAATATGTTGCGGCAATGCCAGAAGACCAAAAGTTTATCTATTACGGCGCTGGAAACAATATTTTGAGCGTAAAGAAAATGCCTCAGGTTGAAAAGGTTTTAGACAAAGGCTATGATGTTTTGTGTATGACCGATAACGTTGATGAATTTGCAATCAAGTATATTATGAACTATGACGGCAAAGAGTTTAAGAACGTAACTGACGGCGACAATGGAATTGACAGCGAAGAAGAGACTGTTAGTGATGACGAAAAGCCAGTTTTGGAGTTTTTGAAAGAAGCATTGAACGGCGAAGTTTTTGAAGTTAAATTCTCTAAAAATCTTGGTTCACACCCAGTTTGTCTCTTGGCTCAAGGCGAAGTTTCAATCGAAATGGAAAAGGTGTTTAGAAATATGCCAAATGCTGGTGTAAACCAAGACATTCGTGCAAAAAAAGTGTTGCAAATCAATCGCGAACACAAGATTTTTGATAAAATTAAGGCACTTTATGAGAGCGACAAAGATGCTCTTAAGGAAGTTGCTGGAGTTCTTCTTGACGAGGCGAAACTTATTGAAGGTCTTCCTATTGATGACCCAACAAGATTTGTTGAACTTGCAACAAAGTATATGGCAGAATAAAATTTTGACACAATCTAGGCTTTCTAGATTGTGTTTTTTTGTGGCAAAAATAGAAAATGTTTGCAAAAAACAAGGCTTTGTATTATATTATACTTGTAATGAAGGTAAATATTGTTTGCGTAGGCAAGATTAAAGAAAAGTTTTTTACTGATGCGATTGGAGAGTATGAAAAAAGGCTCTCTCGTTTTTGCACGCTCTCAATTATTGAAGTTCCAGAGGCTACAAAGTTCACAAATCTTGAACAAAAATCTAGTCTTGAAGGTGAACTTTTGCTTGGCAAGGCTAGCGGTGTTATTGTCGCACTTGACGGACGTGGCAAGGAACTTTCAAGCCCAGAAATTGCAAAGTTTATTGAAGAGAAAAAGGTTTCAGGCTTAAGCGTGATTTCGTTTATTATTGGCGGTTCAAACGGATTGTCAAAGGCGGTTTTAGATAAGGCTGACCTTATTTTGTCATTTGGAAAAATCACATTTCCGCATCAACTTTTCAGGGTTGTTTTGGCGGAGCAAATTTATAGGGCATTCACAATAATTGATGGTTTGCCTTATCACAAATAAAGGGGCATATATGGATTATAAATTTAAGTTGTCTAGAATTCATTGTGCCGGTTGTGCATTGGCACTTGAAGAAAACATTAACGAGATTGAGGGCGTTTCGGCACAAATCAATTTTGTTACTAGACATATCAAAATAAAAATTGATACTGAAAATCCAGCAGAAACACTCACTGCTGTTAAAATTACTATTTCAAAGTTTGACCATTCAATCGAGTTGTTGGACGCAGAAGATGAAGACGCTGACGAAAAAAGAGAGAAACTTGAAAGAGTCACAAATATTGCGAGATTTTCGGTTTCGCTAATACTACTTATTGTTGGGTTCTTGTTAGAGGTTTCTTGGGTTAAGATTTTGTTCTGCGCGGTTGCGTATTTTTTGGCGGCTTATGATGTTTTGTGGGGCGCAATCCTAAACGTTAAAAACAAAAACATCTTTGATGAAAAACTCTTGATGAGCATTGCATCGCTCGGTGCGTTTGTGATTGGCGAGTTTGTTGAGGCTGTGTTTGTTATGCTGCTTTTTGGCGTAGGTGAGATTTTAGAAAACCTTGCTGTTGACCGCTCAAAGCATAGAATTAAATCAATTTTGGACATTCGTCAGCCTTACGCGAATCTTTATGACGGCGAAAACACCACACAAGTTGAAATTGACAAGATTGCCGTTGGCGATTTTATTATTGTTAAGCCTGGCGAAAAAGTTCCACTTGATGGTGTGATTATTGAAGGAACATCGCACTTAGATGTGTCTGCCTTGACTGGCGAAACAAAAGAAAGGGTTGTGACAAATGGTGACAAGGTTCTTTCTGGTTCAATAAACGGCTCTAGTGTTTTGAAAATCAAGGTGACATCACTTGCAAAAGACAGCACTGTTTCAAGAATTATTGATATGGTTCAAAATGCGACTGAAACAAAGGCAAAGTCTGAAAAGTTTATTTCAAAGTTTTCAAAAATTTACACTCCTGTGGTTCTTGGTGCTGCGGTGTTCTTGGCGTTTATTCCACCAATTTTTAGTGGATATGCAAACTTTTTAGATTATGCATATAGAGCGCTTTGCTTTTTGGTTGTGTCTTGTCCTTGCGCGCTAGTAATTTCAGTTCCGCTCACATATTTTGCGGGCATTGGTGCACTTTCAAGAGCGGGCGTCTTGGTTAAAGGTGCAAACTATATTGAGGTTCTTTCAAAAGTTGATTCAGTTATTTTTGACAAAACTGGAACGCTCACCAAAGGCGAGTTTGAAGTTACTGAAATTTATGCAAACGGAGAGCACACTGAAGACGAAGTTGTTGAACTTGTGGCTTATGCGGAAAACTTTTCAAACCACAAGATTGCAAGGTCCGTAAAAAAATATTACAAAGAAAAGTTTTCTAAAAAACCAATCAATATGGCTTGGATTGAGGACTATGAAGAGATTGCTGGAAAGGGTATAAAAGCCACAATCTTTATGTCGCCAACACTAGTTGGAAATGCAAAGCTATTAAAAGAAAACGAGATTCGTTTTGTTGAAGTCAGCAAGCCTGGAACGGTTCTTTATGTTGCAAGCGGTGACGAATTCGTTGGATATGTTGTGATTGAAGACACCCTTAAGCCTGATTCAAAGAGAGGTGTTCAAGAACTAAAAAATATTGGAATTAAGAGAGTTTCGCTTTCAACTGGCGACGAAACTAATGTTGCAAAGGCGATTTCTGCAAAAATTGGCTTAAATAATTTCTATGCGGACTTGCTACCTGAAGACAAAGTGGCTATAATAGAAAAGGAAATCGAAAGCAAAAAGACTGTTGCTTTTGTTGGTGACGGCATTAATGACGCGCCATCACTTGCTAAAGCAAACGTTGGAATTTCGATGGGTGGGTTTGGAAGCGATGTTGCGATTGAAGCGTCAGACGTTGTTGTTATGACTGACGAGCCAAGCAAAGTTGCGACCGCCATCAAAAAATCGAAAAGAATTCACAAAATTGCAACGCAAAACATTGTTGGTGCAATAGCAATCAAAGCCATAGTTTTGGGGCTGGTTGGATTTAACCTTGCTGGAATGTGGCTTGCGGTGTTTGCGGACGTTGGTGTGAGTTTGCTTGCGGTGCTAAATGCACTTAGGGCGATGTTAAAATAAGAAAAGAGGAAAATTTATGAATATTTCAAAGACACTTTATGATGCACTTAAAAAAAGTTTTGAAGAAAATGAGTTTGATTCAAACGACATTACTTTAACTTTTTCAAATAGACCAGAGGCTGACTATCAATGCAACTCTGTTTTTGCTATTGCAAAAAAGATGCATTTGAACCCTGAAGAAGTTGCAAACAAGATTATTGAAAAATTGGAACAAGATATTGCAGAGGTGTCTTTTGCTAGACCTGGGTTTATTAACTTTAAACTTAAAAATGAAGTTCTTTCAGCCTATTTAAACGAGGCTTTGGCAGATGAAAGAATGTGCCTTAATACGCTTGAAAAGCCAATCAAGGTTGTTATGGACTATGGCGGCGCAAACGTTGCAAAAGAACTTCATATTGGACACTTGCGTTCACCACTTATTGGTGAGAGTTTGGCAAGACTTTATAGAATTTTGGGGAACGAAGTTATCACAGATACTCACCTTGGTGACTGGGGTCTTCAAATGGGGCTCACTATTGCTCAGCTTCAAGACGATGGATATGTTGACGGATATTTTGAAGAAGGAAAACCAAATAAAGAAATCACTCTTGACACATTAAACGAGGCTTATCCAAAAGCATCAAAGAGAAAAAATGTTGATGATGCGTTTAGAGTTAAGGCTGAAACTTACACAAAATATATTCAAGACCACAAAGAGCCTTATTGGTCAATTTATGAAAAAATTAGAAATATTTCAATCGATAGAATCAAAATTAATTATGGCAAACTTAATTGTTTCTTTGATTATTGGTATGGCGAAAGCACATCGGCTCCATACGTTGAAAAAGTTGTAAAGATGTTTGTTGATAAGGGTCTTACTCGTGAGCACGAAGGCGCTTTGGTTGTTGATGTGGCACGTGAGGGGGAAAACATTCCTATTGAAAAGAAAAACCCAGATGACCCACAACTTTACAAAAACCCTATGCCACCAGTGTATCTCAAAAAGAGCAATGGTGCTGATGTTTATGACACAACCGACATTGCGACAATTTATCAAAGAAATATTGATTTTTACCCAGACAAGATTATGTATATTGTAGACAAGCGTCAAGGCAGCCACTTTGAGCGTTGCTTTAGGGCTGTTAAGACAGTTGGAATTTCACCAGAAACTCAAGAACTTCAATTTGTTGGTTTTGGAACACTTAACGGAACTGACGGAAAACCTTTCAAGACTCGTTCTGGTGACACCATTAAACTTGAAGACATTATTGGTCTTATCACTGATAGTGCTAAAACAAAACTCAAGGAAAACGGAATTGAAAATGCAGACAAACTTGCACTTGACATTGGTGTTAGTGCGATGAAGTTTGGTGACCTTTCAAACGACCCACTCAAAGACTATGTGTTTGACATTGACAAGTTCGCGTCATTTGAAGGAAAGACTGGTCCATACATTGGATACACAGGCGCTAGAATTAACTCGCTTATTAAAAAGGCAGGCGCAAAAATAAGTGATATTGAGAAAAATGGCGAAATTAATGTTGCTGATGAAAACCAAAGAGAAATTGCAATCGCGTTCTTGAAACTTCAAGAAAGTTATATGACATCATACAAAAACACATCACTCGCGCCACTTTGCAACTCTGTTTATGACTTTGCTTCTTCTTTTGCGAAATTCTATAATGACACTAGAATTTTGACCGAAAAAGATGAGGCTAAGAAAAATTCATATCTTGCAATTTCATATTTTGTTTTAAAAGCAATCAAACAAGCAAGTTCAGTTTTGGCTTTTGAAATTCCAGAGAAGATGTAGGCGAATATGGAAAAAAAGAAAATTTTACTTCATTCGTGCTGTGCACCTTGTTCAACTGCTGTTATTGAAAGGCTGGCAGACGAATTTGAAATCACAATTCTTTATTATAATCCAAACATCTATCCAGAAGAGGAATATGTTAAACGCAAAAACGAAGAGATTAGATATGTTGGAATTTTGAAAGAAAAGGGCATATCTATTGATATGCTCGACTGTGATTATGAAAGCGAAAAGTTCTACGCGGCAGCCAAGGGGCTTGAAAACGAGAGAGAGGGCGGCGCAAGATGTGCAGTTTGTTTTAAACTTAGGTTAGAAGAGACTGCTAAACGCGCTAAAAGCCTTGGATTTGACATTTTTGGAACAACTTTGACTGTTTCTCCGCATAAAAACGCAGAGGTTATTAATGCCATCGGTTTGAGTTTGTCAAAAAAATATGAGATAGAATATCTTGAGTCGAATTTTAAAAAGAAAAACGGTTACAAGCGTAGCGTTGAACTTTCAAAGGAAAACGGAATTTATCGTCAGGCTTATTGTGGCTGTGAGTTTGCATTAAAAATTCAGCAAGAAGAAGCACCTGAAAGTTTGAAAAAAGTGTATTAAAAAGAGAAATCACTCACAAGTGTGGGTGATTTTTTATTTGACAAAATATGTTTATCCGTTTATATTGCAAAATAGATAGGTTATTTAATGAAATTGGAGGCGTTAAGGTGACAACAACCCAAGAACAAAAGAATATTTTTTGGAAAATGTTTGATGAAATTTTAGTTGAAAAAAACGAAAATTTTAAAATTTCTTATGTGCACAAAATTAAAAACGAAATAACTTCTTATGCTGCTGTTAATAGAAAGCAAAGTTTTAATGCAAATGCGTTGGATTTGAGTTTTTTGTTCAGGGAAGGTCTTTTTAGAGTAAACCTTTATATAACAAAACAGCCATTGGTTAGGAAAATAAATTTGGCAAAAGAAGAGATAAATTCAATGGTTTCAGTGCCGATTGTATGGGATAATGGTAAGGGTTGTTTGAGACCATCTGTTTATTTTAGCTTTGTTCCAAAAGATATTGACGATTATAGAAGAGTTATTGAGGAAAGTTTGACAACTATTCACGAGTTTATTGATGTTGCAAATAAATATGGAAAAGATGATTTTTTTGATTTTTAACAATAAAAAAGCATTACCGAATCGGTAATGCTTTTATTTTTATTTTTAGATATGAACGCCAAGTTCTTTTGCGTGTTCACGAGTGATTAAGTTTCTTCTAATCATTTCTTTAATGATGAGTTGTTCACATTCAAACACATCATTTAAGGTTGAGTCAATCAAAAATGCATTTTCACACATAATAAGCGGTGAAATTTCTCTGTGCATATCTTTGTAGTCTCTGTCTTTTAGTGCTTGAAGGACGTCTTCATATTTAACAGTTGGGTCGTCAGCAGAGCAGTCTTTGAATCTGCGTTTTGCACGCTCATCAACTTGACAGTCAACATAAACTTTTAGGTCTGCATCAGGGAAAATTACTGAGCCGATGTCTCTGCCTTCCATAACAATGTTTTCGTTATGCTGTTTTGTTTCTCTTTGAAGTTTTCTAACAAACTCACGAATATATGGTTTGCAAGAATATTTTGCAACATTTTGTGAGATTTCTTCGGTTCTAAGTTTGCTCATAACATCAATGCCGTCAAGAAGCATAACATTGCTTTTTCCGTCGTAGGTATACAAAATTTCAGTGTGTTCAATCAAATATTGAAGTTTGTCATCTTCATTGTCTTTGATGCTGAGGTTTAAGGCTTTGAGTGTGATTGTTCTATAAAGGTCACCAGCACTAAAGAAACCAAATCCAAGTGTTTTTGCTAATTTTTTTGCGAGTGTAGATTTTCCAGAACCAGATGTTCCGTCGATTGCAATTATCATATAAATCTCCCTGTGTCTTAACTTATTATATAATATAATAAGTTGATGGTTAAATCAAAATATTTTTACTATTTATTTTGATTTTTTGTCTATTTTGTTATACTATTTAATTATGTCAAAGAAAAACAGAGTTTATAAACGAAACATTTTTGGGTTTATTGTTGGGTTATTCAGGGTGATACTAATTATTGCCTTGTTTCCTTTTGTTTTGATTTGGTTTTTTTCTAATCTCAAAAAGAGAAGAGCAAGAAGAAGAGAACTCAAAGAGAGAATTGAGATTTTTGATATGACACAAATTGACGCACTTTCAGGGGTTGAGTTTGAACAGCTTTTAAATAGGTTATTTGAATTGCAAGGCTATAAATCAGTGGTTACAAAAAAGAGCCACGATTATGGCGCGGACTTGGTGCTTGAAAAGAAAAACAAAATTTCAATCGTTCAAGCAAAGTGTTATGGAAAAAATGTTGGAATCAAGGCGGTTCAAGAGATTGTTGCGGCAAAGCCACACTATAAGGCGAGCGATGCATTTGTTGCAACAAACAGACATTTTTCAAAAGACGCTGTTGTTTTGGCCTTAGAGCATAATGTTAAACTAATTGACCGAGATGTTTTGTTTTCGCTCGTCAAAAAGTTTAAGCCAACAATCGAAGTGTCTGCCAAAAGATTTGCGGCAACACTTGATTCATCAGTTCAAGAAATTGAGTCAAAATATAAATATTGGATATAAAAAAATTGTCAAAGTTTTGGGTTTCACGAGTAAAAGAAACTATGCTTGCATACACTAGTTTTGAGGTATTTTAGGCAGATGTATGAACTAACTTTATGCTTGCCAGCGGAAAAACAAAAGTATGTGCTTGAGTTTTGCAAAGCTTTTGAAAAAGAACTGAAAAAGAATAACGGCATAATCGTCAAGCAAAACGCTGGCGGAAAGAGTTATTTGGCTATAGCAGTTTGTGAAAACAAAAAAGATTATCTTAAGTCGATAGTTTTGGACTTTGTTTTAAAAGTTATTATTGAAGACTATAAGTTTGAGTTTTTCAAAGAGAATATTGTTGTTCAGTCGCCAAGCAAAGTAACAGAGGCGTTTTTGATGGCGGTTTCAATATTTGACGCCGAGATTGACAAAGAGATTATTTCGAGCCTTTTAGAATTTGAAGGCGAGATTGTGATTGACAGTTTTTATTATTTTAAACTGCAAGGGCTAAAAGAAAGGTGGGCGAGAACTGCTGGCATAATCAACAAAAATGGGATTATGAATAGTGACCGCTCCATTATTGATGTTTTGAAATATTTGTGTGCGGTGTCAGACAACAACTCGGTTTTGGTTAACTTGATGTTTGCTGGCGGAAAGATTGAAATGAAAAACTATTATAAGGCCAAAAAATTCAAGACTGACCACGATGGAATTTCAAGTCTTTATGCGGAAATGATTAAACTTAATCCTATGAAAATCAATATTAGACTCGACGAAGAAGAGGTTGGATTTAAAGAAATAACCGAGACTCTTAAAAGTGTTTTTGAGGATAAAATTTATTTTAATTAATTTTGGGATAAAACATTGACAAAATTTTATTATGGAATATAATAATAGAGTAATCACTTGCGGGACAAGTAGAGTGCAAAAACTGCTTTAGAGAGGAAGAATCGTGGGCTGAAAGTTCTTCCAGTAAGAGTGCATTTTGAAACCACCTGCATTTTAAACATCTAAATATCAATGAGGTTGATTTTTCAACGAAGTAAGGTGGAACCACGATAACTTATCGTCCTTATGCTAATTTTTTTGGCATAAGGATTTTTTTATGCCAAACCACAAAAGGAGAAGAAAAATGAAAATTAAACTTAGAGATGAAGAAAGAGAATTTGAAAGTGGTGTTTCGGTTCTTGATGTTGCAAGTTCAATTTCTGAAGGGCTCGCACGTGTTGCAGTTTGCGGAAAAATTGATGAAGAACTTGTTGATTTGAACTTCAAGATTGAAAAGGACTGCGCACTTGAAATCATCACAAACAAGAGTGAAGAGTATAAAGAAGTTTTGCGTCACTCAGCTGCTCACGTTTTGGCTCAAGCAGTTAAAACAATTTATCCTAACACAAAGTGTTGGGTTGGTCCTGCAACAAAGGACGGCTTTTATTATGACTTTGATTTCAAAACACCAATCACAAATGATGACCTTAAAACAATCGAAGACGAAATGAACAAAATCATTAAGGCTAACTTTGAAATCGTTAGAAAAGAAATTTCTAAAAAAGAAGCAATCAAACTTATGAAAGCTGCAGGCGAACCATACAAAGTTGAACTTATTGAGGCTTTTGGTGATGATGAACTCATCACAACTTACACTCAAGGTGACTACATTGAAGTTTGCCGTGGACCTCACGTTAAGTCTACTGGTGTTATCAAAGCTTTCAAACTCACAAAGATTTCTGGTGCATACCTTAAAGGTGACAGCAAAAACAAAATGCTCACTCGTATTTATGGTGTAGTTTTTGACAAAAAGAGCGAAATGGACGAATATTTCAAACTTTTGGAAGAGGCTATGAAGAGAGACCACAGAAAGATTGGTCGTGACCTTGAACTCTTCTTCTTTGACGAAACTGCTCCTGGTATGGCATATTGGCTTCCAAAGGGCTTTACAATGTATAACGCTCTCGTTGATTATTGGAGAGACCTTCATAAGAGAAAAGGCTATCAAGAATTTGCTGGTCCTCTTCTTAACAGTTCAGTTTTGTGGAAAACTTCAGGTCACTGGGACCACTATAAAGAAGATATGTTTGTTTTAACAGATGCTGACGGCAATGAACAAGCACTTAAACCTATGAGTTGTCCAAACTCAATCAAGGTGTTTGCATCAAAAGTGAGAAGTTATAAAGACCTTCCACTTCGTTTTAATGATATTGACGTTATTCACAGAAATGAAAAGTCTGGTCAACTTAACGGTCTCTTTAGAGTTAGAATGTTCCACCAAGACGACTCTCACAACTTTGTGTCTGAAGACCAAATTGGAAGCGAAATCAAAGAGATTTTGTCTATTGCTAAAGAAATTTATGATGTGTTTGGTCTTCCATATAAACTCACACTTTCAACAAGACCAGATGACTTTATGGGTCATATTGAAACTTGGAACAAAGCAGAAAAAGAACTTAAAGAAGTTTTGAATGAAATCTGCGGAGAGGGTGAATATAGAATCAATGAAGGCGATGGCGCATTCTATGGACCAAAGATTGACATTAAAATGCAAGACTGCTTGGGAAGAGAATGGCAAATGGGAACAATTCAAGTTGACTTCCAACTTCCTTCAAGATTTGACCTTTCTTATAATGACAAAGACGGCTCTAAAAAGATGCCTATTATGATTCACAGAGCACTCTATGGTTCATTTGAAAGATTTATTGGTATCATCACAGAACACTTTGCGGGTAGCTTCCCAACTTGGATTTGTCCAGTTCAAGCAAAGGTTATTTCTGTTTCTGAAAAGAGTGCAGAATATGCAAACAAGATTTCTTCAATGCTATTTGATAGCGGCATTAGAGTTGAAACAGACAACTCTGACGAGAGAATTGGCTACAAGATTCGCTTAGCTCAACTTGAAAAAGTTCCATATATGTTTATCTTGGGTGAAAACGAAGCAAATAGCGGAAAAGTTTCAATTAGAAAGAGAAATGGTGAAGAAATTAAAGACCTTTCTTTTGAAGATGCTTTGGCTATCATTAAGCAAGATATTGACGAAAAAAGAATTTAGTAAAAATACTTGACAAGAGGGTATTCCTGTGGTAGAATATGTTCGTTTATTGAAGAGAAAGAACACTTTCCACCTTGGGAATGAAAGATTTTACCTAGGTCAAATATAATAATGCTTATACCCGAATTATTGGCGTGGCTGATAAATATATCTGTTCCACGCAGTATGATTTGGAATTATTATATAGTGAGTGGATTTCTTCGTAAACCACTCACTTTTTTAATTTTCAAAAAAGTGAAATAAAATTTTTAGGAGTAATATGGCAGTTAAGCAACAAGAAACACAAATTAACTCTGCAATCCGCGACCCAGAAATTAGAGTAATCGGTGCAAATGGTGAACAACTTGGCATTATGAGTGCCAGAGAAGCTAACGAAATTGCTGACAAAGAAGGACTTGACCTCGTTAAAATCTCTCCAAATGCAGTTCCACCAGTTTGTAGAATTATGGACTACGGAAAATATCTCTTTGACAAAACTAAAAGAGAGAAAGAACAACGTAAAAATCAAAAAATTGTAGAACTTAAAGAAGTTCAACTTTCAATGACAATCGAACAACACGATATTGACATTAAAGCTAAACACGCTACAAGATTTTTGAATAATGGGGATAAAGTTAAAGTTTCAATTCGTATGAGTGGTCGTCAACAAGCATACGCTGACCGCGGTGTTGAAACAGAAAATGCTTTCGCTAAGAGCTTGGAGGAAATCGCTGTTATCGAAAAACCTGCAAAAGTTGAAGGAAGAAACATTATTATGATTCTTGCTCCAAAGAATGCAAACAAAAAATAATAACCATATCAAACTAGAATTTAGGTATACAGGAGGAAATTTATTATGCCAAAACAAAGAAATAGTAGTGCCGCTAAAAAAAGATTCATTGTTCTCGGTGGTGGCAAAGTTAAAAGAGGACGTCAAAACAAGAGACACTTGCTTGCAGGCAAAGAAACTGGAAGAAAGAGACAACTTCGTAGAGGAGCTTATGTTGAAGGTAAGCAAATCAAGACAGTTAAAAATCTTGTAGGAAATCAAGACTAAGGTAGGAGGACAGAAGAATGAGAATTAAAAGAGCAGTTAACGCACACAAAAAACGTGCTAAAATCTTAAAAGCAGCTAAAGGTTACTATGGCGCAAAGAGCAAACTTTATAGAGTTGCTCGTGAAGCTGTTATGAAGAGTGGCAACTATGCATACATTGCTAGACGTCAAAAGAAGAGAGACTTTAGAAGACTTTGGAATGTTAGAATTAACGCTGAAGCTAGAGTTAATGGTCTTTCATATAGCAATTTGATTCACGGTCTTAAAGTAGCTGGAATCGACCTTAACAGAAAAGTTCTTGCTGAACTTGCTGTTTCTGACAAGCCAGCTTTCGCTAAAGTTTGTGAACAAGCTAAAAATGCACTTGCAAAATAAGAAAATTTTAAAAACTTAATGCTAGCCATTAAGTTTTTTTGATTTTTGGGAAATTTTGTGTTATAACAAGAATGTAGAGGTGTGTGATTATGAAAAATATAGAACTTTTAGACGAGGTTTTGCTATCAAAAAATGTGTATGAAAATTTTAAAGTGCAGATGGAAAATGCTGAGTTTGCGAGTTGGTTAACTTCGATTGTTCCTGAAGTTGATGACTGTGAGAAACTTAATCAAGATAATCCTTGGCATATTTATGGTTGCCTTGAGCATATTTTGAGAGCGGTTGAAGAAATTAATAAGCAAACAGAGGGTTTAAAGCCAGAAGATAGAAGACTTTTGGCGTATTCAATGTTCTATCACGATATGGGCAAGCCTGCGTCACATATTAGAAGATTTGCGAAAAGTTATGGCAGAGAAGTTGATAGTTTTTTTAATCACAACAAAAAAAGTGCTGCAATCGTGAGAAGAACCGCTCACGAGTTTGGGTTTAATGAAAGTCAAGTTAATCAAATTGAAAAACTGGTTTATGACCACGATATATTTATGTTTATTACAGATGAGCCAGAATCAAACCCACACCACAAAAAACTCACAAAAGACTTAATTGCAGAGCAAATGACGGAACTAGCAAGTGTTGGTGATGGCAAAGAACTTATGCAGTTTTTGATTATGATTGGAAGAGCCGACAACTTGGCTCAAAACCCAGAAATGACTGGAAAATCACTTAAGTTATTAGATAAAATGGCTGCAATGACAAGCGAAATGGAGTCACCAGCAGCAGGCATTGAAATGCAATAAAAGGAAGGATTTATGAACGGAGAAATAATCACAAGTCTTGATAACCCAATGGTTAAAGAAGTGAGAAGTTTGAACGATAAAAAGTTTAGAAAATTTCACGGAAAATTCATTGTTGATGGAGAAAAACTTGTTCGCGAAGTGGTTTGCGGAGCGGCTAAAGTAGACAAGCTTTTTGTTGATGCGAGCAAACTTTCAAACTTTGACTACATTTTGTCAAAGTTTGACGGAAAGGTTGTTCCTGTTACAACAAAGGTGTTTAATAGTTTGTCGGAAAATGTTTCGCCACAAGGTATTTTGGCGGAAGTTTTTATGAACGAAACACTTGAGTTTAATCCTCCAAAAAACGAGCCAATTTTAATTTTGGACAGAATTCAAGACCCTGGAAATGTTGGAACAATCATTAGAACGGCGGCTGCAACGGGTTTTCAAACTATTGTTTTGATTGACTCTGCTGACCCATTCTCACCAAAGGTTATTAGAAGTTCATCAGGTGGGGTGTTCTATCTTGACATCTTTAGAATGACAGAAAATGAAATTGCAGATTATTGCAAGACTCACGGCATTGAACTTTTGGTTGCTGATATGGCAGGCGAGAACATCTTTAAAACAAAGATTGAAAACAAAAACTTTGCGCTCGTTATTGGAAACGAAGGTCAAGGCGTTAGCGATTATTTTAACGAGAACGGACATTTGATTTCACTTCCTATGAAAAGCCAGATGGAGTCTCTTAATGCAGGGGTTTCGGCTAGTGTTTTAATGTATACACTTATGGGAAATGATATAAACTAACAAAAAATTATTGCGTAAAAATAAATATTATACTATAATACGAATGGAAAAAATAATATTAGGAGGAAAAGGTAATGAGTGGACACTCAAAATGGCACAATATTCAAGCAACAAAAGGTAAAGCTGACGCTGCTAGAGGAAAAATCTTTACAAAAATAGGTCGTGAAATTGCAGTTGCAGTTAAATTGGGTGGCCCTGACCCTAATATTAACAGCAAACTTTATGATGTTATTCAAAAGGCTAAACAAAACAATATGCCAAACGATAACATTCAAAGGTCAATTAAAAAGGCTGCAGGTGGTGAAGACGGCGCCGGAAACTACGACGCAATCACTTATGAAGGATATGGTTCTCACGGTGTTGCTTTTATTGTTAACTGTTTGACAGACAATAGAAACAGAACCGCAGCAGATGTTCGTCACTTGTTTGACAAATATAACGGCAGTCTTGGAACTAGCGGAAGCGTTACATATATGTTTGATTATAAGGGTATCATCATTATTGCTAACGACGGAACTGTTGGTGAAGACGAAGTTATGATGGTTGCTCTTGATAACGGCGCTGATGACGTTTTGGTTGACAGCGAATGTTTTGAAATCTTGACTGCGCCAGACAAACTTCACGCTTGTGCAAAAGCATTTGAAGCATCTGGTTACACACTTGTTTCAAGCGAAGTTGAATATATTCCACAAAACGAAATCAAACTCGACAAAGAGTCTGCAATTTCTGTTAACAAACTCATTTTGGCTTTGGAAGACCTTGACGACGTTCAAAACGTTTACACAAGCGCTGACCTTAGTGCACTTGATGAATAATGACAAAAGACAGCTTATGGCTGTCTTTTTATTTGCTTAAAACGCCATAAGACGTGCATTTTATTGACATTGTATTAATTTTAAGTTACATTATATTTATGAGAATTTTAGGTATTGACCCTGGATATGCTATTGTTGGTTATGGTATAATTGACAAAGATGAACGCGGAAACTGCTCTGTGGTTGATTATGGTGCAATAAATACACCAAAGGAAGAAGATTTTCCTGTTCGCTTGGCAATGATTCAGGACGGAATGAAGTGCTTGATGAATAAGTTTAAGCCAGATGCAGTTGCTGTTGAAGAGTTGTTTTTTAATCAAAACATCACAACAGGCATTGCGGTTGCGGAGGCGAGAGGTGTTATTTTGTGCACTGCAATCCAGACCGTTCCAAATGTGTTTGAATTCACGCCAATGCAGATAAAACTTGCAATCACGGGCGATGGAAAGGCTGACAAGCGTGCGGTTCAGTTTATGACAAAAACTATTTTGAAATTAAAATCTGTGCCAAAGCCAGACGACGCAGCTGACGCGCTAGCAGTTGCTCTCTGTCTTGCTCAAACAAACACAAAACTTAGACAAAGTTCTGTTAAGGTATTCACAAACAACAACCTTAAAGAGACTGACAAAAATGAAATTGCAAAAAGGAAATTAAAGAAATGATATATTCATTAACAGGTAAAATTTCAATGGAAAATGAAAACACAGTTGTGGTTGACACAGGTAGTGTTTCATTTGAAGTTGTTTGTTCGTCATACACAGCATACAAACTTGCTGGAAGAACTGAACCACAAACAATTCTCACATATTTGCAGGTTCGTGAAGATGGTATGACACTTTTTGGCTTTATTGACAAAAAAGAAAAAATGTTGTTTAATGATTTGCTCTTAGTTTCTGGGGTTGGTCCAAAAATGGCAATCACGATTTTGTCAGGGCTTCCTATTGATGACATTATTAGAGCAATTATTTCTAGTGATGTTAAACTTCTTTCAAGTATCAAAGGTCTTGGAAAGAAGACAACTGAAAGAATTGTTCTTGAACTCAACTCAAAACTTGGCGGAGAAACATCACTTGAAAGTCTCATTTCAAATGAAAACGGAATTTCTTTTGCAGCTCCTGCTATGAAAAAGGAAATGGAAGAGGCTTATGATGTTTTGATTGGTATGGGCTTAACCAAAAATGAGGCTATGGAAAGCGCTAAGCAAAACTACAAGGACGGAATGACAAGCGAACAACTTGTTGTTGCTTGCTTAAAGAATTTGCATAAATAATTGGAGGGTTTATGGATTACGAAAACGAATATTATGAAAGTTTCATAACTAGTTCGAGAGATGCTGATGAAGAGCGTTTTGTTTCGACTTCAAAGACCTCCAGTGATGATGTTATTGAAAACATTTTAAGACCAAAGACATTTGATGAATATGTTGGTCAAAAACAAGTGAAAGAGAACTTGCTTGTTTATATTAAGGCTGCAAAAAAACGTGGCGAATCGCTTGACCACGTGCTTTTGTATGGACCTCCTGGACTTGGAAAAACCACACTTGCTGCAATTATTGCAAATGAAATGGAATCAAATTTCAAGCAAACTTCAGGTCCTGCAATCGAAAAGCCTGCTGACCTTGCGTCTCTTCTTACAAACCTTGGCGAGAATGATGTTTTGTTTATTGATGAAATTCATAGACTCAATCACTCAATCGAAGAGGTTTTGTATCCTGCTATGGAAGACCACGCACTTGACTATGTTATTGGAAAAGGTCCAAGTGCCAGAAGTATGAGAATTCCACTTCCAAACTTTACCTTAGTTGGTGCAACAACAAAAGCGGGTATGATTTCAAGTCCGCTTCGTGACAGGTTTGGGGTGATTTGCAAACTTGAACTTTATTCAGCAGAAGAACTTCAAACAATCGTTTCAAGGTCTGCTAAAATCTTGGGTGCGGAGATTGATAAAGAGTCGGCTGCTCTCATTGCATCAAGATGCAGGGGAACTCCAAGAATTGCAAACAGAATTTTAAAGCGTGTGCGTGACTTTGCTGATGTTATGAATGATGGAAAAATCAACAAATCAATCACTGAGCACGCATTAGAAAAGATGGATATTGATAAAATTGGTCTTGACGGCGTTGACATTAAAATGCTCAGGACTATGATTGAAAACTTCAAAGGCAAGCCTGTTGGGCTTGACACTTTGGGTGCGGTGACAGGTGAAGAGCCTGACACAATCGAAGATGTTTATGAGCCATATCTCTTGCAAATTGGTTTTATTGCGAGAACTCCAAGAGGA
>SVHI01000008.1 GCA_015055905.1 Clostridiales bacterium
TTCAAGTTTCTTTGAAAGTTCACGCCTTACAAAGTCAACGTTTGTTGAAGCAATCTCTCCAACCATTCCAGTGTAAAGTTCTCTTTCAACACTGCTTGATAAGTTTGACAAAATATCAATAGCATCGTTTAGGTATTTAACCCTACCGTCAACACTTGATAAATCGTGTTTTGTTTTAATATACTTGAGTTTAAACTCAACAAGCGGAAGCGCTTCATCAAGAATTTTTTGATATCCTTCTCTTCCATAAGTTTTTATAACATCATCTGGGTCAAACTTGTCTGGAAGCTGAACCACCATAACATCAAGCCCATTTTCTCTCAAAATATCAAGCCCACGAAGCGTTGCATTTTGACCAGCAGAGTCGCCGTCATAACAAATGTAAACTTTATCTGCAAACCTTTTCATAAGTTTTGCTTGACTCTGCGTGAGCGCTGTTCCCATACTAGCAACAGTCATTGTAAAGCCCGCTTTGTGAAGAGATATTGTATCCATATATCCCTCAACAACAATAACATAAGGAATAAGACCAAGTTGTCGTTGCTTTTTGAGATAATTCACAGCATAAAGTGTATTTCTTTTGTTAAACAATTCCGTTTCAGCAGTGTTTAGATATTTTGCAAAGTTTGGATTTGGTTCTAATGTTCTGCCACCAAAAGCAATAACATTTCCATAAATATCAATTATTGGGAAAATCAATCTGTTTGCCACAGGGTCATAGAGTTTTCCATCTTTTTGTTTAGCAACCCCAACGGCAAGCATTTCTTCGTTTGAATAACCCTTTCCGCGAAGATAATCAATCAAATCATTGTAGCCATCAGCATAACCAATTCCAAATCTTCTTGCAAGCGCGCCTTCAAGTTGCCTTTTTTTCATATACTCTCTTGCAGGTGCAGCAGATGCTTTTTCAAGGTTTGATACATAATGACCAGCAGCATCTTTCATAAGTGAAACAAGTCTATCTTTTCTCTTTTTCGCCTTTGCAATATCTTCATTATTTCCAGAACCCTCAAAGTTTTCAGGAACTTCCATATTCGCCCAAGACGCCAAAAGTTTAATAGCCTCAACAAACGAAAGAGATTCGATTTGCATAACAAACTTTATAACATCACCACCCACGTGGCAACCATAACAATAGAACATATTGTCAATGTCATTAATGCTAAGCGACGGAGTTTTTTCACCATGAAAAGGACATCTACACCAATAGTATCTGCCCTTTCTTTCTAAACTAACATATTTTGAAAAAACAGAGACGAGGTCATTCTTTTGTTTTAGTTCAGTTTTAAATTCTTCAAAAGAATTATTATTCATTAATCGTCTCCTTTAGAATATATTATACAAAATTGCATACAATAATATAATTCGTAATAAATTTTCAATTCCCTTTAAAAAAATAAAAAATGCACAAAAATTTGTGCATTTTTACAATTTTATTTAATTTTAAGCAAAATATTCAGTTAATTCAACAACTGAATTTTCGTTAATTGAATATGTTACATCTTGACCTGAAGTTTCGCTGCTAACACTAAAGATAAAGTATCTATATGTTGATTCTGCACCAGCAACTTCAATTTTAACAAAATATTTGCTGGCTTCTTCAACAGGCTCAAAGTCAGCACCAAGAGAAAGCGACACGCCACTAGCATCAAGAATGTAAGTATAGCCATCAGTGAGCATATAATAAACTTCATTTAAGTATGATGGTGAAACGATAGTTTCTTTTTCAGCAATAATTGAAATATTATTCACAGCACCATCAAACACATAAAGTGAAGCAAATTCCAAACTTGCTTGAGTAACATAAATCCATTGAAGATATGCACTATTGATAAATGCAAAATCACCAATCACAGTTACATCTTCAGGTATAATAAACATTTCACCTGTTTTTAATTTTGGATAAGAAACAAGAGTTTTGTCTGGTCCATCAACCAAATATAAAACACCATCTTGAGCAACAACTTTTGTGTTTCCAGTTTGAACTTCAAATGAAACAACTGCAGCATTATAAAATGCTGTTGTAGAAACATTTTCAACTGTTGCAGGAATAACAAAGTTTGAAACAGCAACTGATTCAAAAGCATTGTTTGAAATAGTCTTGAGAGCTTTCAAGTTTGTTAAATTAATATCTGCAAGTTTACTGCAATAAGAGAAAACTGAAGTTTCAATAGTTGTGATATTTGAGTTTTCAGCAAAAACTACTTTTTCAAGGTTTGCACATCTGCTAAATGCACCCTCACCAATAGAAACAACCGTGCTTGGAATTGTTACTTGTTTAAGTGAAGAATTAAATGCAAATGCATCTTTTTGAATCTTTGTAACACCATCTCTAATAACAAGAACTTCATCAACAACAGCAGGTGCCAAAACAAGAACATCTTGCATAATTAATGGTTCAGTCAAGTTTTTAAAGAATTTTGTTTCTCTAATTGAATATTTAGTAAATAATTCAGGATTAAGATTCTCAAATCCAACAATGTTTTCAAGGTTTTCACAACCATCAAAACAATAATTTCCAATACTTTCAACAGCATCACCAAGTTCAATGGTTTCAAGATTTGCCCAATCTTCAAAATAACCACTTGGAATTGCTTCAATTTGGTCACCTAAAGTAACCTTTGTTACACTGTTTCTAACATCACCAAAATATCCAACGAAACTAGTGTTTCTGCCAAGTTCGTGATATAAACTTGGAACAGAAATTTCACTAATATTTGAGCAACCAGCAAACACATTATCCCCAAGATAAGCAACACTTTCGCCAAGTTCAACGCTTGTGAAATTCACACAATTTTCAAACGCATTTGAACCAATAGCTGTTACTGTTGAGAAATCAAACGAATCAAAGTTTGAACCTTTAAATGTTTTTTCACCAATAGAATAATTTTTTGCGTGGTTCAAAAGAGTTGTTATACCCTTTTCTTCGAATACTGAATTTGCAATAGCTTTAACTCTATATTCGGTTTCGTTATACATATAAATTTCTGGAATAATTACTTTGTCATCATCACCAGTCCAACCTGAAACAGTTGCAACATTTTCCGCGCCAGACTCTATTTCAAAAGTTAATTCTTGTGAATAGTAATATTTTTCTAATTTATCTTCATTCCATAAAGCCTTGAGTGTAATTTGTTCACCTTTTGTTCCAGTGATTGTAGAAACAACTTGTTTTTCCTCGTCATTTGAGTTATACCAACCCATAAAATAATCAGCGAGGCCCGCACCAGTAACATTCAAGCAAACCAAATTTTCACCAACATTTCCTGATGTCTTTGCAGGATTAGTTAACAAATAACTATAATCTTCAGGCAAGTCATAGTCATAAGAAACAAAGAACACGTTGCTTGTGTCAGTTGGAGCACTAGGCGTTGTTTGCTGTTGACCAGGTGTTTCACTTCCCGATTCATCATCTTTATCTCCACAAGAAACGACACTAAAAGCAAGCGGTAAAACTAATAAGAAAACAAATAATTTCTTAAAAAATTTCATAAACTCCATCTCCTAAATACTTTTTTCTATCTTGTTATCTTTATAAACGTAACTAACTCCACCATTGTTATCTTTGATATTTTGAATATAGTTGGTATCATTAGTCAAAATTCTATAAATCTCGCCTTCCCCTAATGCTGTGTATTCATCATAAACATCAAAAACTTTCAAAATATTGAATGACTCAATATTTGTTTCAATCGTTTCTCTTGATATTTCATTGTTGTAGTTGTGTTCATAAGCCTTTGTGCCATCAAAAACATACTTGTCATAATAAGTGTAATTCCAAAGAATATTGTCAACATTTTCATTATTCAAGTTTGCTTCCAAATATGTTCTTGTATGCTCAAAAAATTGTCCTGAGAACACTTCAAATGTTGATGTTTCAAAGTTCAATTTCCCATTGTAGAACAATGTAAAACCTGAACCTTCATTTGTTTCAAAATAGTTAATGTTTGTTTGAGTAATATTTCCATTATCAAGGATAATTTCATATCCTATATATTGATAACTATTTGCTTCAACAACTAAATAATTCGCAAAAAGTTTGTTATTCCCTTCATTATAAACGTGGAAATAATTGCTGTTTGTGAGTCCACCCAATCTATAAGCATAAACCCCATCAAGTTTAACAGGAGTTGTGCCAAGTGCTTTTTTAAACTCATTTGCATAATACAAATATCCAAACAAGCCAGTTGATTTAACTTCATTTGCTTTAGCATTTTCAATATTCAAAATTCCACTGCCATTAAGTGAAGAAATTGCAGTTTCAAACTTTGTCACAGAACTTGAAATTATTTCGTTTGCAGCAGTTTCATTAAGTTCAAAAACAACTTCCGCTGGCGGTGTCACTGTTCCACCACCACCTCCACTGCCACCTTCTGACACTGGGTCACTTGGGTCTTTTCCACAAGCAACAAAAAACGCTGGTATAATCAAAATCGCCAAAATCAAGCATAGGTTTTTAAAAAATTTAGTCATAATATTCCACCATTCATTTTATGTAATCATTATAAATTTTTTAGTAAAATGTTGTCAAACAAAACCACCCTCTTTTATAAGTAATTTATTTTATATAATTATCTTTTAGTCTAAACCCGAAATTTATGCACAAAAAAATCCAGACAAAATCGTCTGGATTTTATATTTCAAGAGAAAATAATTATGCTCTTGGAAATTTAATGTTTGCTTGAGCAGCAGCAAGTCTTGCAATAGGAACTCTGAATGGTGAGCAAGAAACATATGTGAGTCCTGCTTTGTGACAGAATTCGATTGAAGATGGGTCGCCACCGTGTTCACCACAAATACCAAGTTTGATATTTGGACGAGTTGATTTACCAAGGTCAGCAGCCATTTTAACAAGTTTACCAACACCAGTTTGGTCAAGTTTAGCAAATGGGTCTGATTCGTAAATCTTTGTTTCATAGTAAGAATTCAAGAACTTACCAGCGTCATCACGTGAGAAACCAAATGTCATTTGTGTCAAGTCGTTTGTACCAAATGAGAAGAATTCAGCTTCTTTAGCGATTTCATCAGCAGTAAGAGCAGCTCTTGGGATTTCAATCATAGTACCAACGTGGTATGGGAATTCCTTCAAACCATTCTTAGCAATAACTTCTTCAGCAGTCTTAACAACTACATCTTTAACGAACTTAAGTTCTTTAACTTCGCCAACAAGTGGAATCATAATTTCAGGAACAATGTTCCAATCTTTATGTTTCTTTTGAACATTGATAGCAGCTTGCATAACAGCTCTTGTTTGCATTGCAGCAATTTCAGGATATGTTACAGCAAGACGGCAACCTCTGTGACCCATCATTGGGTTGAACTCTTGAAGAGAATCAATGATGTTCTTAACTTGAGCAACAGTTTTGCCTTGTGCTTTAGCAAGAAGTTCAATATCTTTTTCTTCGTGTGGAACGAACTCGTGAAGTGGTGGGTCAAGGAAACGAATAGTTACTGGAAGACCTTCCATAGCTTCGTAGATACCTTCGAAGTCACCTTGTTGCATTGGCTCGAGTTTAGCAAGAGCCTTTTCTCTTTGTTCAACTGTGTCTGAACAAATCATTTCACGGATAGCAGCGATTCTGTCTTCAGCAAAGAACATATGCTCTGTTCTGCAAAGACCAATACCTGTAGCACCAAAATCAAATGCTTGTTTAGCATCTTTTGGAGAGTCAGCGTTTGTTCTAACTTGAAGAGCTCTATATTTGTCTGCCCAACCCATAATTCTACCGAAGTAGCCTGAGTTAACGTCAGCTGGGATTGTTTTAACTTCTTCGCCATAAATCTTACCGGTTGAACCGTCAAGACTCATCCAGTCGCCTTCGTGGAATGTTTTACCATTGATTGTGATAACCTTAGCATCTTCATCAATAGAAACTTCATTGCCGTTTCCGCAACCAGATACGCAGCATCTACCCATACCACGAGCAACAACGGCAGCGTGAGATGTCATACCACCACGAACTGTGAGGATACCTTGAGAGTATTGCATACCAACGATATCTTCTGGAGATGTTTCAAGACGAACGAGAATAACTCTCTTTTCACCTTTTTCTTTAACCCATTCTTCAACATCTTCAGCTGAGAATACTACTTTACCAGCAGCAGCACCTGGAGATGCGTTAAGACCAACAGCAATTTCTTTAGCTTGCTTTAATGCAGCAGCATCGAATTGTGGGTGCAATAATTGGTCAAGAGATTTTGGGTCAATCATTAATACAGCGTCTTTTTCATCAATCATACCTTCATCAACAAGGTCACAAGCAATACGAAGTGCAGCAGTAGCAGTTCTCTTACCGTTTCTTGTTTGAAGCATATACATTTTGCCTTCTTGAACTGTAAATTCCATATCTTGCATATCGTGGAAGTGTTTTTCAAGAGCCATAGCTGTATCAAGAAGTTGTTGATAAACAGCTGGGTTGTGTTCTTTAAGTGAAGTTTCAACTTTTTCTGGAGTTCTTACACCCGCAACAACGTCTTCACCTTGTGCGTTCATAAGATATTCACCCATAAGTCCAGGTTCACCAGTAGCAGGGTTTCTAGAGAATGCAACACCAGTTCCTGATGTTTCACCCATATTACCAAACACCATTGTTTGAACGTTTACAGCAGTTCCCCAAGAATATGGGATATCATTCATTTGTCTGTAAACATTTGCTCTTGGGTTATCCCAAGATCTAAATACAGCTTTAACAGCACCCATAAGTTGTTCTTTTGCATCTTGTGGGAAATCTTTGCCAAGAGCTGCTTTGTATGTTGCTTTGAAATCTGCAACAAGTTCTTTCAAATCGTCAACAGTAAGGTCAACGTCAAGTTTAACACCTCTCTTTTCTTTAAGAGCGTCAATTTTTGCTTCGAATTCTTTCTTAGAAACTTCCATAACAACGTCTGAATACATTTGAATGAATCTTCTATAAGAGTCATAAGCAAATCTTGGGTTGTTGGTTTTCTTAGCGAAACCTTCAACAGAAACATCATTTAAACCAAGGTTGAGGATTGTATCCATCATACCAGGCATAGATGCTCTAGCACCAGAACGAACTGAAACCAATAATGGTTCAACTGGGTCACCAAATTTCTTTCCGTTTTCTTTTTCAAGCCAAGCAATGTGTTCTTCGATTTGAGCTTGAATGTCTGCGTTAATTTCTCTACCGTCTTCATAGTATTGTGTGCAAGCTTCAGTAGAAACAGTAAAACCGTTAGGAACTGGGAAACCAAGTCTAGCCATTTCAGCAAGGTTAGCACCCTTACCACCTAAAATTTCACGCATGTCTTTGTTGCCTTCAGCAAACTTATAAACATATTTTTTTGTAGGCATATAAATTTTCTCCTTGTATTATTTACCCGGTGGCCAAACCACCAGCCAATGACGATTATATCAAAATGAAACTTTTAAAGCAATAAAATTTTCAAACTTTTTAAATTTAGAGCAAAATTACCAAAAATTTTCAACAAAAAAAGTGGAGATATATCTCCACTTTAAACATAAATTCTAATTTTACGCCTTTGCAACAGGTTCTGTGCCATCACCCATATCAAAACCAGCATAGTTTTGTGCTTCAAGTTTAGCAATAACCTCACCTGCAAGTCTGCTAACAGTTTTACCTTTACTAGAACCTTCACCAAAGATTGATTCAAAGTTTCTTCTCAAAGTTTCTTCAGATGATTTAACAAATTTGCCATTGCTTCTTGTTCCCAAAACAAAGCTAAGTTCTTTTGCAATGTTGATAAGTCTCTTTTGATTGATAATCAAATCATCTCTTGAAAACTCAGCAATTTTTCCGTTAGCCTTAACGCTATCAATGAGTCTTGAAATATCATCATAACTGTTAAGTGCATTAATAATCATTGTTTGTTCTCTAAGACCTTTAGCTGAACCTTCACCAAAAATGTGTTCATAAGCGTCAATAATTGATTTTTCAGCACCTTCACAAGTGTTTCCACTCTTTGCACCATTAACAAAATATAAATCCATTGCAAGGTCCAATAACTTTTTTTGTTCAACAATTCTCATATTATTTTCCATAATTTTTACCTCTTTTCGCGGAGTATATTCTAACACCAGAAAAAAGTGTTTGTCAATACCCATTTATAAATAAATTAAATATTTTTATTGCTTTTCAATATCAAATAAAACGCTCACATCTTTCCTAGCTTCTCTCATTTTTCTTCTAGCATTTCTCTCAGCAAGTTTTTTATTGTGTTCTTGGAGAGCAATTTCATAACGGTTTTTGGAAACTCTGTCATTATATTCTTCCATAATCTCAACAATTTCAGCCAGTTTCATAGTCTCCTTGCCATTAAATTCTGCTAAAAGGCTGTGTGGTTTATTTTTTTGCTCACTATAAACACTCAAAATCCATTCACCTGTTCCATATTTTGAAGATGCTCTTGAATAAATACTTCTTTTTCCATCAAAAGACGCATCAAAATCAACACTTGAACGGAAGAAATTATAATGTGAATTTTCTGGCATATCAGTCTTACAAAAATGCACCTGACCGCCAATATTATCGCCAGTTAACTGAATTGCTTCACCTGTCACCATTCCTGGTTTATTAATGTCTTCTTGAACCAAGAAAAGCTGTGTGTCAATATAATAATATTTCACGCCATCAACAACTCTTTCAACCCTACAAAGTGCTGAATAAACCATATCAAGAGGCAATTCCATATCCATTAAACTTTCAGTTTTAACCTTGTCATCATAATCTTTATAGCCTTCTTTAACGGCTCTTTTATCTCTATATTTTCTGTAAAGTTTATCAAAAATTTTAATCATAATCTTCTCCAATGCCCCGTCATTTTATCACAACAAAAACCAAATTTCAATACAAATAAAAAACTCTCTAGAAAGAGAGTTAATTTTATTTTATTAAGCACCTAATTGAGTTGGTTGTGCAACCGATACTTTTGATTTTTTGTTTTGAATAACAGGAACAGACACAGGAATCACTTCTTTGCATTTAGGGCAAACAACTTCTGTGATTGTTTTTCCGTCTTTTGAAACTGAAAAATCAAGAATATCTTCAAATTGTTCGTTACCAAAAACATACATATTAGTAACTTCACCCGCGTTATTTCTTTCTACAAAAATATCAACACAAGTTGAATTTTTTGAATTTAAACAACTTGGGCAAACTCCAATAACATCACAAGTCATAATAATCTCGCCTCCTTAATTTTATGTAAAAATTTTATCACGGAATCAACCTTCCAGTCAATAAATCCAATGTTTTCCACGCTACATAAAATTTATAGAAAGCATAAATAAAATTTAAGGCAAGAACAAAAACGCCCTTGCCTTTATATTAGAAAAATTGTTTAACCGTCACAATATCTTGGTCGGTTGAAAGTTTAAATATTTTAACTATGAGTGACACCACTCCTAAACAACCGTCTCTTGAATTAAACTTCAAATTTTTAAGTTTTGAAACTTCAGTTTGATTGATATTTTTAAGCACTGCAAACTCGCCTTGCGTGAGGTCTAAATACTCATTTTTATTGCCACATTTTGGACAAATTAATCCGTTGTAATCATAAGAAAACCCATAAAATCCAGTTTTCAATTCTCCACCACAAACCGAACACGAATCAAGGTTAAAAAAGAACCCTAAATACTTCATTGATTCAAGCATAAACTTAACAAACACATTAACCGCCGGAGCCCCGTCATAACACACACTTTTGAGCGAATTTAATAAAAGCACAAAAAGTTCTGGTTGCACTTGATTTTCACGAACTGTTTTTTCAACAACTTCCAAACAAGAAAGCATAAACAAATAGTTATCAAAGTCGGCAGTAATATCAAAAAATTGGTCAATACTCGACGCATTAATCACAGTATAAAATCCACTTCTTTCAGTAAGAATAAACTCAATAAATGCAAAAGGTTGAACGGCAAACGCAAGTTTCGCCTTATCCTTTTTAACACCGCGAACCCTTGCCTTAACAAGACCTTTTTCAGCAGAAAAGATAGTGACCAACTTGTCACTATCTTTAAAATCTACTGCCTTTATAACCACACCTTTAATTTTTATTTCTTCCATCGTGATAAAACCTAAATTACAAAGACTTACTTTCCCCTTGCTCGATTTCCATAGTTTCAAGGTTAAATCCACGCTCAAGCATTTTTTCTTTAACTCTCAAAAACATTCTCACGTTAAAAATTGTAGGAGAACTTGAAAACTCCCTGCTTCTTTCAATATATTCTTTTTTCAAATCATTCGAGTCAAGAACACCCAAATAACCATTATATTCACCTAAAATTTCTTCAATAGTATTCATTCCATCATAAGCAAAAGTTGACGGTTTAATAATATATCTTTGTTTGTCCATAATCGTTCTCCCAATTTTCTTTCTAGCTTACGCTTAATAAATGCAATAATTCCCAGAAACGAAAATTTTATTCACTAAATGTCTTTTTTGTTAAAACCAAGGTCAATGAGTGCGGAAAGGTCATCTTTCCAATCTTTTCTAACCTTAACAAAAAGGTCAAGCATAACTTTTGTTCCAACAAGTTTTTCCATATCAAGTCTTGCTGCTCTGCCAATTTGTTTGAGCATATCACCATTTTTTCCAATAATGATTGACTTGTGTCTATCACTTTCAGTAATGATGTTTGCATCAATTTTAACAAGGTCCTTTTCATCGTGGAAAGTCACAATGTCAATGGCAATTCCGTGTGGAATTTCTTCTTGCAAAAACAAAAGTGCCTTTTCACGGATAATTTCTTGACACATAAACCTAACCGACTTGTCAGTATATTCATCAACAGGATAAAATGGTTCACTCTCTGGCAAAACTGAAATCAAGTCTTGTTCAAGTTCTTCAATGTTAAGCCCACGAATTGCAGAAGTTGTTATAAACTTCTTAACAAACTTGTAACCATTGAGTCTATCCAAAATTGGATACATTTTTTCAAAATTAGTTGTCTCAATCTTATTTACTACAATATAAACTGGACATTTCACATTTTGATATTTTTCAATAATCTTATAGTCTTCTTGACCAATTCTAAGAGCGTCCAAAACAATCACGATTGCATCAACATCAGTTGTAGCGCTGTTTGTTGCTTGAGACATATACTCCCCAAGTTTTGTTTGTGTATGTTGAACACCAGGAGTATCCACAAAAACAATTTGATAATCTTTTCCGTTCTTGATTCCAAAAATTCTATTTCTTGTTGTTTGAGCCTTTGGGCTTGTGATTGAAACCTTTTCACCAACAAGTTTATTAACAAGACTACTCTTTCCAACATTTGGCTTTCCAATAACAGCCACGAATCCAGATTTAAATGCCATAGTTTTTCACCACCATTAAATTTCTATTTTTCCATCGAGTTCAATTTCTTTTTTATTCATTACTTCATAGTCACTGTCTTCAATATGGTCATAACCCATAAGATGCAACATTGAGTGAATGACAAGTTTTTTAACTTCCGCCTCAGTTGTCACGCCATATTCTTTTGCTTGCCTTTCAGTTTGCTCCAAACATATTGCCATATCACCAAAATGAATAAAACCATTTTCACTGGTAGACATTTGAGCCTCTATTGAAGTCACATCTAATTTTTCGCCAGCAACAAGTCCAAACGATGGGAATGACAAAACATCTGTCACCCTATCAATTTCACGAAACTCTTTGTTGAGCCTTTGAATTTCATTTTCATCAACAAAGTCTATCGCAACTTCCAAGGTATCTGCAAAACCCATAAGGTCAATAACCTTGGTTGCAACATCACTAGCCAAAACCTTAAGTTTGTCACTAACATTTCCACTAACTTCAATATAACTCATAGTTTCCTCACACTCCCATTATATTAAAAAAATGAGAAAAAGTAAATAAAATGAAATAGAAAATTTTTATACCACTATAAAGCCAAATCTATCTCACACTCCCCGTTGCAATCAACTCTAACAAAGTTCTCTTCTCGAACAATAGAAAAAGTAAAATCAATAACCTTATTGTCACCCGCTTTCATTAAAACAGATTCCATAAGTTCTTGCTTTATTTTTTCTTCCTGACTTTCAAAAGAAACAAACACTTCTTTAAGACAGGTTTCCTTATATATTTTCTTTTCAAAACTAATAGGAACAAACAAATTCTTACTCAACCAAAAAACGCAATTTTTAGTTTTAAAATTCGAAAATACTGATTTTTTCGCAGGTTTAACAACAAATTTTTTAAACAAAACAACTTCATAACTTTCAAATTCGTTCCCTGAAAATTCTTCAACAACTTGGTTCTCATTAAACAAAATATAGTCACTAAAAAACACTTTAGCACAAATCTTTCCACTAGCACCATTTTGGTTTTCAATGAGCACATCACCAGGTTTAACAATATCTCCAACCTTCACTTTGCTAACCCCTGAAAAAACATCAACACTTGTTATAATTCCACTATATTTTGAAACAATATCTTCAGTCAAAACCTCCGCCTTTTTAATGCTTGGATAAACAACAATTTCAAGGTTTCCACCATTCCTTTTAACTGAACAGCCTGAAACATCATCAACCGAAGAAATAACAAGGTTTTGTATTTCGTTTATGTTTACACTCTTTCTCATCATTCCAGACACAATTCCAGTATCATTTAAAACATTTTTAACACTAGACAAATCATACGGCAACTTTGACTCACAACTTATATTAACACAAAAAATATATCTCGTGTGAGAAAATAAAAACGCAAAAGAAATAATTATTGCAAGCAAAAACCCAAGACTTTTTTGCAAAACACTAATTATTTGTTTTTTAACGCTATTTTGTATAATTTTGTATTTTTTATGATATTTTTTACAAATTACATCAATAATTTTAACGTCTTTATTTGAGACATAAAAAGAAATATATTTTTGTTTAGCAACTAAATTTTCAATATAAATATTTGATGCAACAAAATCATTTATTAACCTTACTAAATTGAGTCCTTCAATTTTTATCTTCACTTTATCAATCATATTTTAACAACTCCAACAACATTTCCAGAAACGACAAGTTCACCTTTTGACATTGTTTTAATCTTTAATTTCTCACCATAAATCTTAAGACTAATCTTGTTTACTAAAACCACAATTTCATAGTCTTCAAAAGACAAAATTTTATAGTCACAAACAAGCATTGCACCCTTGCCAATTATAGTTGAAATCATTATGTTATTTTTGTCTTCACTGATATCTAATTCTTTAAAAATTGCATTAAAAAAACTCATATTAAAAAATATGAGTTATCTTCTTTTTTTATTCAAATTTTAACTATAAGTATTTTTCAGCAAATTCAATAGCAACAATTTTAACGTGCTCATAGTTAAGCCCACCTTGAAGGTATGCCATATATGGCGGACGGATTGGACCATCTGCAGAAAGTTCGATTGATGAACCTTGAATAAATGAACCAGACGCCATAATAATTTGGTTGTTGTATCCAGGCATATCCCAAGGGAAAGGAACAACACTGCTATCTACTGGACTATTTCTTTGAATCATTCTGCAGAACTCAATAAGTTTATCTGCATCACCAAGTTCAAAACTACGAACAATATCGTGTGGCATTTCACCAAACACTGGGAATGATGAGAAACCTAATTTTTCAGCAACTCTTCCAAACAAAATGCTACCTTTAAGAGCATTGAGTGTAACGTGAGGAGCAGCGAAACAACCTTGGAAAAATGGTGTATAAGAACCAGCATAACTTCCAACTTCCAGACCTATTGATGGCGCAATAAATCTTGAAGAAACTTGTTCAATAACATCTTTTCTTCCAACAATATATCCACCTGTTGGAGCAATTCCACCACCAGCATTTTTAATTAATGAACCCGCCATAAGGTCCACGCCAACATCACAAGGCTCTTTTGTTTCAACAAATTCACCATAGCAGTTATCAACCATAATGATTGTTTTTTTGTCAATCTCTCTAACAAACTTAACAAGCTCGCCAATCTCGTCAACTGAAATTGAATTTCTTGTTGAATATCCTCTTGACCTTTGGATATAAACCATTTTTGGTTTTGTTTTAATAACTTTCTCTTTAATTGCATCAAAGTCAAACTTGCTATCAACAAGTTCAACAGAATCATATTTCACACCAAAGTCTTTAAGTGAACCATTTCCCTCACCAAAGATAATGTCATCAAGTGTATCATAAGGCTTTCCACTAACTGAAAGCATTGTATCCCCTGGTCTTAAGACACCAAACAATGCGATTGTGAGAGCGTGTGTTCCACTAGCAATAAGCGGACTAACAATACCAGTTTCAGCCCCAAAAGCAAGTGAATAAATTTCAGCAAGCTTTCCTCTTGACCTATCATCTGAACCATAACCAGTTGAAGATGCAATGTCAGTGAGTTGCAAATTTACAGACCTAAAAGCATTCAAAACTTTGTTTTGGTTATAAAGTGCGATTTTTTCTAACTTTTCAAATATAGGCTGACATTCTTTTTCACATTCGTTTACAAAATTTAATACCTTTTCGTTAAACATTAAACTATCCTCTTAAACCATTTTTCAATTTCTTTTTTAGTAATTCTAACAACAACAGGTCTGCCGTGTGGACAGAACAAAACAACATTGCTATTTCCCATTTCACTAAGCAAAATGTTAATTTCATCTTTAGAAAGGTCATCGCCGCCTTTAATCGCGCTCTTGCACGCCATTTGCATAAGGCTATCTTTCACAAGTTCAGCCTCGGTTATTTTTGACTTATTAAGTTTTTCAGCCAAAAACATTGAAAAGAACTTATTAAAATCAATATCACCCACAATAACAGGCACAGCAGAAACTTTATATGACCTATCACCAAACTCATCAATTTCAAAACCAACTGACCTAATTGCGTCCAAATTTGCTTGAATAATTTGGTCATCTTCAGCGTTCAAAGTAAGCACAAACGGAATAAGCATTGGCTGAACTGCGATTGCACCAGTTTCATATTCTTTTTTGAGCCTGTCGTAATTGAGTCTTTCGTGACCAGCGTGTTGGTCAATCAAATACATATTGTCGCCCCATTCAATAATGAGATATGTATTAAAAATCTTTCCAACAATCGAAATCTTATCTTCTGCAAAGTCTTCTTGAACAACCTTTGGTTTTTCATAGAAAGACTCTTGAGAAACCACCTTCTCAGGTTTATTTATAAATGAAAAATTATTCTCAGGTTTTGGCTCTGCCTTGCTGTTTTCATACCCATAAGAACCAAAAGCAGTTTCATCGTTTGTTCTAATCTTGTCATTAATTCTCTCGAGTAGTCTTGAGCCGATTCCAAAATTATCCTTAACAGAATCTGTCGTCTTTCCTGTGTCAAGCATTGAATCAACAATAATATCAGTAAGCGAACTTTGCTCTTTTTGAGTCAAGTTCTCTGTTTCTTTTGAAAACGGATTCAAATTAACCCCAGCTTTATCAATCTCGTTTGCCTTTGGTCTAACTGGCGAAACAAAATTTGAAGGCTTAACAGCATCAATTTCTTCAACTTCTTTGATGTAATCCATCTCGTGAAGAGCCCTTGAAACAGCCTCAAAAACAACCGAGTAAACAAGGTTTGATTTTAAGAATTTAACATCAAGTTTGTTTGGGTGAACATTCACATCAATCTCATCGTTTGGAACTGATAAATATAATACAAAGAACGGATATTGTCTCTTCATTAAAAAGTCACCATAAGCATTTGCAACAGCCGTTTGAACGGTTAAATTGACCACATATCTGCCATTAATAATAAGAGTTTGATATGTCCTATTTGATTTTGAATATGTTGGTTTGCCAACAAAACCATCAACCGAAACCCCATCTCTCGAACAAGAAACAGCAAGTGTTTCATTTACCGTCTCTTTTCCATAAACTGAAAACATTGCTTCTTTTTTTGTTGAACCAAGAGAAGACATATTTTTCTTTCCATCAACAATATAAGTAAAATTAATTTCAGGGTGAGCCAAGATTGTTCTGGTTACAATATTTGTAATCTCTTGTTCTTCAGTTTTGTTTTTCTTCAAAAATTTTGCACGTGCAGGAACGCAATAAAACAAGTCTTGAACAGTCATAACCGTTCCAGTGCTAGAAGAAAGTTTTTGAACATCACCAAACTTTCCACCTTCAACAACAATTTTTGAGCCAAGTTCACTTTCAGCAGTTTTTGAAACAACCGAAACTTTTGAAACTGACGCAATAGAAGCCAAAGCCTCACCACGGAAACCAAGTGTCGCAATCGAATCAAGGTCTGTCGCCTCTTTGATTTTGCTTGTTGCGTGTGGCAAAAATGCTGATTTGATATCATCTTCCTCAATGCCGTGACCATCATCAGCAACTTGCATAAAGGTTGTTCCGCCATCTTTAATTTCAATGGTTATATTTTTTGCTCCAGCATCAATAGAGTTCTCAACAAGTTCCTTTATTACAGACGCAGGTCTTTCAACAACTTCGCCCGCAGCAATCAAATTATAAACTGAACTATCAAGCAAATTAATCTTTGCCATTTGTTTTTCTCCTTTATTTCTTAACTTTATCAACAAGGTTTTGAAGTGTTCCAAACGCCATAATTGGTGAAATGTTATCCATATCCATTTCTTTTAAAACATTAATAACTTCAGCAACATTTGCATTTGTGTCAATCTTAACACCATTTGTTTCAACTGGAGTTTTTGAGCCAGTCTCTTCTCTATCGGTCAAGATTTCTTTTGCCCTTGAAATAATCTCTTTTGGGAGTCCTGAAAGTTTTGCAACTTCAATACCAAAACTACGGTTTGCAGAGCCCCTAGCAATCTTATGCAAAAACACAATGTCGCCGTCCCATTCCTTAACCATAACTCTATAGTTCTTCACACCATCAACTCTGCCTTCCATATCAGTAAGTTCGTGATAGTGTGTCGAGAATAATGTTTTGGCATTTAAATGCTTTGAAAGATATTCAATAATAGAAGCCGCAATACTCATACCATCATAGGTTGATGTTCCTCTTCCAACTTCGTCTAAAATAATTAAACTCTTATCGGTTGCATTATTAATAATGTTTGAAACTTCACTCATTTCAACCATAAACGTGCTTTGACCAAACGCAAGGTCATCTGACGCACCAACCCTTGTGAACACTCTATCAATAATAGAAATCTCAGCAGACTTAGCAGGAACAAAAGAACCAATGTGTGCCATAAGGGTTATAATTGCAACTTGTCTCATATATGTGCTCTTTCCCGCCATATTTGGACCAGTTATAAGCATTGTTCTATTCTCACCGCCATCAAGCAATGTGTCATTTGGAGAAAACGCACCCTTATCCATCATCGCCTCAACAACTGGGTGACGACCATCAACAATCTTAATGTGATTAATATCGTTTGAAACAACTGGACGAACATAACCATATTCGTTCGCAACGTCCGCAAGCGAAATTAAACAGTCAGCAAGAGCCACAGCTTTTGCAATTTCAGCAAACTCACCAATATATGATGCAAGATATGTTTTTATTTCACCATATATCTTTGACTCAAGTTCAATAGCCTGTTCTTTGCTATTTAAAATCTTATACTCCATTTCTTTGAGTTCTGGAGTGATATATCTCTCACCATTCGTAATGGTCTGTTTTCTAATATAGTTATCTGGAACATTTGCTACTCCAGTGTTAGACACTTCAATATAATATCCAAACACTCTGTTATAACCAGTTTTCAAGAACTTAATGCCAGTTTTTTCTTTTTGTTCAATTTCATATTCAGCAAGCCATTGTTTTCCATACTCGCCAGCGTTTCTAAGCTTATAAAGTTCCTCATTAAAACTTGCTAAGATATATCCACCATCTTTAAGGTTTGCTGGAGCATCTGGGTCAATCGCATCGGCAAGCACTTTTTGGATATCACTCATATCCGCAATAGCTTCACCAGACTCACGAAGCATCTTTGATGAACAAGACATCAAGAGCGACTTTATTTCTGGAAGTTTTTTAAGTGACTCACACAAACTCAAACACTCTTTTGGCGAAATATTTCCAGCAGAAATCTTGCTACACTTTCTTTCAATATCTGTAAACCCATTAAGAGCATCAAGGATATTATTTCTTAGTATCAAATCGCGTGAAAGTTCTTCAACACTATCAAGTCTTTCATTAATCAAAACTTCATCACGAAGCGGTTGGTCAATAAACGACTTAATAAGTCTTCCACCCATAGCAGTCTTGGTTCTATCCAAAAGCCACAAGAGCGAACCTTTCTTTGTGTTTAATGAATTGCTTTGAACAAGTTCCAAATTCTTTCTCGCCAAAATATCAAGATGAACAAACCTTGAGTCTTGAACAATTGACAATTTTTTAATGTTCGAAATAAGACGTTTTTGAGTCTCAGCGAAATACAACAAAACCGCACCAACAGCAGTTGTCATTTCTTTTTTATCTTGAAGACCAAGTGCTGATAAACTGTTAATGTTAAATTGTTCAATCACTTGATTCTTTGCTTTTGCATACTCAAACAAAGATTCATCTGGATAAAATTCTGGAACATATCCAAGTTTAACTGCCGACAAGTTGTTTGACTCTGCCTTAAAACTAAGATTACACAAAACCTCCGCAGGCTTAACACGTGCCAAAACATCATCTAAAAGTTTAAGCTTATCATCACCAACAAGTTCTGTTGTTTCAATAAAACCTGTTGAAATATCGCCATAGCAAACCGCAATGCTGTTTTTGCTAGAATAAACCGCCATCAAAAAGTTGTTTCTTTTTGCATCTAATGCATCATTATCAATAACAGTTCCTGGAGTGATTATTTGAACAATATCTCTTTCAACAATACCCTTTGTAGTTTTTGGGTCAGAAAGTTGCTCACAAATTGCAACCTTGTGACCATTTGCAATGAGTCTAGCAATATATGTGTTTGCCGCGTGATGTGGCATACCACACATAGGAGCTCTCTTTTCAAGCCCACAGTCTCTTCCAGTTAACGTTAGTTCAAGTTCTCTTGAAACAACTTCAGCATCTTCAAAAAACATCTCATAAAAATCACCAAGTCTATACAAGATTATGGTGTCAGGATATTTTTCTTTTAATTTCAAATATTGTTTCATCATTGGTGAAAGCATATTATTTACCTTTCCTATTTTTTAGATTTTTTATCATTTGCATCTTTTGCTGTCTTTTTGTTATCTCTCAAAATTTTCAAACTCTTTTGGTCTTTTGGCAAAATTGAAACTTCGATTGGAGTTTTGAAATTCTTTTCAACAAACGCAGATGTATCACTAACAATCTCGCCAACCAAAACTGACTTTTTAACGTTTGTTACCTTTACATCAACAAATTCACCAACACAGGCTTTGTTTCCTTTGAAAGTAATGGTTTTGCCACTATCAAGCGAACCATAGAGGATATCGTTTTTAGCATCATAGCTTTCAACCAAAACCTCATAAGTCTTTCCAAGCATCTCGGCAGACTTTCTGTCAATGATTTCGTTTTTAACTTCCAAAAGACGGTTGAGTCTTTCCTTTTTGGTTTTCATATCAACAGGGTCAACCATCTTTTCTGCAGGAGTTCCCTTTCTCTTTGAATAAATAAATCCAAAAATTTGCAAATACTCTGTTCTCTTCATAACTGAAATTGTATCCTCAAAGTCTTGGTCGGTTTCACCTGGGAACCCAACAATAATATCAGTTGTCAGTTCAGCATCAGGAATCTTTGCCTTAATTTCATCAACAACACTGTTGTATCTTGAAATGTCATAGTGACGATTCATTACTTTAAGCATATTATTGCTACCAGATTGAACTGGCAAGTGAATTCCGTGACAAATATGTTTTGATGAGGCAATCACATCAATAGCCTCACTTGAAAGGTCTCTTGGGTGGCTTGTCATAAATCTAACTCTATATTTTCCATCAAAGCCATCAACATCTTTTAAAAGTTTAGCAAATGAAACCTTGTTTCCGTTTTCATCAACGCCAGCATAAGAGTTAACATTTTGTCCAAGAAGCGTGATTTGTTTATATCCTTCTTTTAAAAGTCTTTCAACTTCTCTTAAGATATCTTTCTCAGGTCTTGAAACTTCTCTACCTCTAACATAAGGAACAATACAATATGTGCAGAAGTTGTTGCAGCCATACATAATGTTAACCCAAGCATTAACTCCACTTGTTCTTGAAATGTTAAGATTATCTCTAAGAGCAATGGTTTCGTCTTCGGTTGTTTCAGCAATTCTCTTTCCAGTTTTGATTCTGGTTTTAAGCAATCTTTCAAAATCTGCAAGGTTGTGTGTTCCAAAAACAATATCAACAAATGGGAATTTTTTAACAATCTCACTAGCATAATTCTTTTGTTGGCTCATACAGCCACCAACAGCAATAATCATTTCAGGCTTTGCAAGTTTAATGTTCTTTAGTTCCCCAATATTTCCAAAAATCTTTTGCTCAGCATTTTCACGAATAGCGCAAGTATTAAGCACAACAATGTCCGCATCAACAGCGTTGTCGCAAACTGAATATCCGTTGTCTTCCAATATTCCCGCAAGCTTTTCAGATTCGTGAACATTCATTTGACAACCATAAGTTAAAATTAAGTATTTTTTATCCATAGTAACTCCAATATAATATACATAAGCAATTATATATTAAATTAAATATAATTTCAACAAATTTAAAAAACTAACTTTAAACTCTGCATAAATTTATGCCTTGTCGAAAATAATAATTTAGAGGACTAATTTGATGAAAAAGACAAAAAAAGTAATAAAGATAATATTTATCACACTGCTGATAATATTTTCTTTTGGGATTATTGGCTCTTTTTCATATTACACCTACATAACCCATTCCGTTAGTCTCGACACTTCTAGGCTTGAAGAAACAAAATCTTCATCTTTATTAAAAGTTTACGATTCTTCACTTGAAGAAATCAAACCAACCTCATCTTCATACATTTCTGTTTCAAAACTTTCTTCAAACACAAAAAACGCCTTCATATCGGCAGAAGACAAACGATTCTATAAACACGGCGGGCTTGACTTTGTTAGAATTGGTGGCGCAATAATTTCAAACTTAAAAAGCAAATCTTTTTCTCAGGGCGGCTCAACCATTTCTCAACAACTCATCAAAAACACCCAACTTTCAAATGAGAAAACAATTAAACGAAAACTTAAAGAATTCAAACTCACTAAAGAACTTGAAAAACAATATTCCAAAGATGAAATTTTGGAGATGTATCTAAACAACATCTATTTTGGAAATGGCTGCTACGGAATTGAAAACGCATCACTTCACTACTTTGGAAAATCTTCAACTGAACTCTCTCTTGCAGAAAGTGCGCTATTAGCAAGCACAATCAACGCACCCAGCGTCTATGACATAGAAAACAATTTCGAAAAAGCAAACGAGCGCAAAAACTTAATCATTGACCTTATGGCAAAACAAAACAAAATTTCTAAAGAAGACGCCGAGTTTGCCAAACAGGAAACTCCTCAAATAAAAATCAACACCCTTTCATCAAACAACTTTCTCTATAGCCAAATCATAAACGAGGCACATACCCTCTTAAAACTTCCTGAAAACTCATTTAACAGTGCCAGTTATAAAATTTACACAAACATCAACAAGTCTCTTTGTGACAGCATAAACAAACTCGTTTCAAACTTTTCTATTGAAACCTCACCAGACATCACAACCATTGTCATCGACAACACATCACACAACATTATTTCAGTTACTGGCAAATCAAAAAACTTCACAAAAAAATGGCAACCTGGCTCAACTATCAAACCAATCTTAGTTTATGCCCCAGCGATTGAGTCAGGACAAGTCTCCCCCGCAACAAAAATTTTAGATAACAAAATCAACATCTCTGGCTACCAACCAGACAACGCAGACAAAAAATATCACGGGTTCGTTTCGGTTCGCGAATCGCTTTCAAATTCATACAACATTCCAGCGGTAAAAATTTTAAATGAACTTGGAATAACAAACGCACAAAATTTTGCTAAGAAACTTGGCATTGAATTTAAAAGTGCAGACAATCACCTTGCAATCGCCCTTGGTGGTTTCACTGAAGGCGTAACACCAAAGACACTAGCCGATGCATACTCAGCATTTTCAAATGGTGGAAACTTTTCACAAAGTTCTTTCATCACAAAAATAACTAAAGACGGAAAAACAATTTTCACACAAAACAAAGAAACAAAAAATGTTATGAAAGATAGCACCGCTTTTCTTGTCACAAACATCTTAGAAGACTGCGCCAAAACTGGAACAGCAAAAAGACTTGCAGACATTGAGTTTAGCGTTGCATCAAAAACAGGAACGGTTGGAAAACCAAACTCAACCAAAAACCTCTGTGCATACAATATCGCCTACACTTCTTCACACACGGTCCTTTCTCTTATCACTGGAGATTCTCTTCCAGAAAATGTAAATGGCTCAACCTATCCAACTTTAATTAGCAAAGAAATATTGAAAACATTATATAAGTCAAACAAGCCAAAAAATTTTTCTATACCTTCATCAGTGTCAAAAGAAAAATTAAACAAACTTGAATATGAGCAAAATAACTCACTTAAACTTTCAACCCAGGAAGACTCTTTTGAGGAATATTTCTCAAAAGAAAATAAACCTAAGGTTGACGAGGAAAAACTCTTCCATTTATCAGTAATAAACACCCCTAAAACAAAGCCTCTGTTATGTTTCACATTAAACAAAAATTACGATTTTTCCGTAATTAAGACACAAAAAAAGGAAGAAAAAATCCTATTTTCTTCCTCAAAAAACACCCAAAATTTCGTCATTTTTGAAGATAAATCTGCAGAAAACAACGAAATTTGCGAATATAAAATCAAATTTTGCGAAAAATCAACAAATGAAGAATTTTATTCAAATTCGATTAAAATTAAGACTTTTTAGTCCGCTTTAATCTCAACAACTTCAATCGATTTATAAGCCCTTTCAAGGATACCTTCAAAGTCAATTTTATCTTGTTCTCTTTTCACCTTATAAAGTTCTGGACGAACAACTGGACTATCTGGCAAGAACACTGTACAACAATCTTCAAAAGGCTTAATTGATGTTTCAAAAGTTCCAATCTTTTTTGCCACTTCAATAATATCACATTTATCAAAAGCAACAAGCGGTCTAATAATTGGAATATCTTTAACAACTTCTTGGACAACTGTCATAGACTCAATAGTTTGGCTAGCAACCTGCCCTAAATTCTCACCAGTAATAATCATTCTTCTTGAGTGAGCTTTACAAATTCTCTCAGCCAAAGTAAACATTCCGCGTCTAAGCAAAGTAATCATATAAGAGTCATCGCACTTAGCGTGAATCTCTTCTTGAAGTTCAGTCATTGAAACCATATAAACCGTTAAGTCACCAGTGTAACCTGTCAAAAGCTTTGCAAGGTCTTCAACCTTTTCACGAGCAAAGTTTGAAGTATACGGATAACTATGGTAATGCACAGCACAAACTTTAACACCACGTTTTGCCATCATATATCCTGCAACTGGGCTATCAATTCCACCAGAAAGCAAAAGGAGTCCGGTTCCAGATGTTCCAACAGGCATTCCACCAACACCCATAATAGAGTCAGCATACATAAAGGTTTTGCCATTTTCTCTAATATCAATAAAAAGCTTATGTTCAGGTTCTTTAATATCAACTTTTAAACTATGATTATTTGCTAAAATTCTACCACCAATTTCACGGGAAATTTGCATTGAATTAAGCTCAAATCTTTTATCTGCTCTATTGGTTTCGACCTTAAAAGTTCCCTTTAAATTAGCCATTAAATTTATTGCATTATTTGCAATTTCATCAAGTGTTGTTTCAAAATAAATTGCTGGAGAAAATGAAAAAATTCCTGCTATCTTTTTAAGTCTTTCAATAATTTCAAACTCATCATCTTCATCATATTTCTCTACCAAAAATCTTCCTGGAACTTTGTTAACTTCAAGGTTAAATTTAACTAAAGAATTTCTAATATTTGTTAGCAGAGTCTTTTCAAAAAAGCCTCTATTTTTTCCTTTCAAAAAAATTTCACCATATCTAATTAATATAACTTTTTCCATATCACACCTATTTTCTTACCATAACATTTTTCTCAAATCTAAGCACATTTTTAATGATTGAATTTGCAATATATTCCACATCATATTCTTCATATGGAGAGAAGCTAATTCGAACACTTCCAATAATTTCAGTGTCACTTTTTCCCATCGCTTGAAGAGTTCTGTTTCCTGCTTTTTTTGATGAACAAGCAGAACCAGTTGAAATCAAAATTCCATCAGCCTCTAACGAATACATCAAAACTTCACCTTTAATTTTATCAAATGAAAGAGACAAAATATATGGCAAACAATCATCATTTGAATTGCAAACAAAATAATCTTTTATCTCACTGTTTTCAAGTTTTGAAAGCAAATTTCGTTTAATTTCTTCAACTTTTGCGTTATTTTGCTGTATTTCATCAACCATCTTTTTCGCGCTATATGCAAGCGCTGCAGCACCCGCAACATTTTCAGTTGAAGACCTAAAACCATCTTCTTGTCCACCACCAACTAGCAGTGCATCAATAACAACACCTTGCTTAACCCATAGCCCAGCAATGCCTCTTGGTGCATAAATTTTATGTGCCGAAATTGTATACAAATCTACACCCAAGTTTTGAAGATTAACCTTCACTTTTCCAAACGCTTGAACCCCATCACTATGGAACAAAATTTTTGAATTATAGCCTTTGGTTATTTCACACAATTTCTTTATATCATTAATTGCTCCAGTTTCATTTGAAACGTGAATCACTGAAACAAGTGCAACTGTATCATCAAGCAAAATTTTAAATTCATCTTCATTAACTTTGCCACTTTCATCAAGAGGAATTTCTTTAACAATAATTCCATCTTTCTCAAGTCTATGCGCCGCATTATAAACAGCTGGGTGTTCACCCTTCGAAATCAAAACCGTTTGACCCTTTCTCAAATGCACACCAGAAAAAACAGTGTTATTTGATTCAGTTGCACTAGAAGTAAAATACAATTTACCTCCATTACCCCTCATCAAATCACTGACAATTTTTCTAGAGTTATCGAGAGATTTTTTAACCTTTATCGCTTCTGCGTAAGACGCGCTTGGGTTATAAAATTCTTTATTACATTCTTTCATTATGTCGAACACTTCATCAAACACTTTTGTTGTTGCAGCGTTATCCAAATAATATATTTTTTCCATACAAATATTATGTAATATTTACTGTGTTTTGTCAAGAAGTAAACTTGCTTGGAACAAGGTTAAGCATCTCAGTTAAGTTTCCTGAATTTAAATAAACCTCTGGAATCTTTCCAATAATCATAGTCTCACAAAGCAATACTTCTGATGCACTATCCACTTCAAGTTTTTGAAATGGAAACACAACATTAATTTTTATTGAAATAATAAGATACAATTTATGGTATGTTTGATTGATTCCAGCAGACTCAAAATTAGACCTGAAAGAACACAAAACTTCTCCGTATGGATTAATCTCAAAAGCAACTTTTGGACCCAACCCTGAAAAAATTGCTATACCAGAAAATGACCCCAACGCTATCTTTACAGGCATCTTAGCAAGCTCCAAAAAATTCGTCATAACAACCTTACTCATTGTCTTCGAAAGCAGGTTAATTTTTACAGAGTTAGACTCAATATAAGACACTTCATTATTCGAGTCTTTCATAACAGTAATGATATCACCGTAACTAATATTTTGATTCATCGTATCAGCAACAGCATAGTTGATTGACTTGGTTGCATAAGAGCGTAATTGTGCATCTGTATTATTTATCACAATCGGCAAAGCAAGATATCTAACATATAAAATTAACAAAACAAAAAATAACAACAAAAACGCAAAACATTTATCTTTTTTCCGTAATTTATATGTTTTTATTGCGGATAATCGATATTTTTTGCGTTTATCTTTCATATTAAATTATATGCTTAATGGTGTTATAAAATTACAAACTAACTCTTTTTTGACTTTGAAGACACAAAAAATGAAACCATATATGACAATCCTATAGACACTGCAATTCCTGCAGATGTTGCCATAAGACCTCCACCAATAGCACCAAACAATCCACCCGTTTTTGCACCTTCAATCGCACCTCTTGCAAGAGAATTTCCAAACCCAGTTATTGGCAAGGTTGCACCAGCTCCAGCCCATTCAACTAAATAATTATATAAACCAAAACCTCCCAAAATCGCACCAGCCATTAAGAATAAAACCAAGATTCTCGCAGGTGTAATTTTTGTTCGAATTTCAATATATTCACCCAAACAACAAATCAATCCACCAACCAAAAAAACTTTAACATACATAAAAATAGACGCTAACATTTTTCCTCCAATTACACCTTTTCAATTTGAACCAAATGAGCAACACAAGGAATAGAATCTCCCTGTTGATTTGTCACCGTGCTCATAAGTGCACCAGTTGCAACAACTAAAACTTTTTTAAAAACACCTTGTTTCACTTTCTCTAAAATATACGCCGACACAACCGAAGCCGAACAACCCGCACCACTTCCACCTTGATATGACTCTTCTTCAAACAGATAAATTGAGTGACCACAATCCATATAATTTTGACCTAAATCGAAACCATCTTTAAGAAGCATATCACGCAAAATATCCGAACCCAATTTTCCAAGGTCACCACTCACAATCATATCATAATCTTTTGGCTCGGTATTTGTATCCGTAAAAAAATTCTTGAGCGTATCATAAGCCGCTGGAGCCATTGCTGCACCCATATTTGCAATATCAATAACACCATAATCTTGAACTTTTCCAAAACATATTTTAGTTATGATTATATTGCTTTTATTTGTAGACAACACAAATGCCCCACCAGCAGTAACAGTCCACTGCGAATAACACTGCCTTTGATTTCCAAATTCAAGAGGATATCTATATTGTCTTTCAGCCGAAGAAAAATGACTTATGGTAGAACATAAAATATTTTCAAACCCACCACTTTCAATAAGCATTGCACCAACACCAAGCGAAGCGGTCAACGTTGAACAAGCAGAATAAATTCCAACAAAAGGTATTTGCAGTTTTTCAGCCACAAAATTGCTCGTTACAATTTGATTCATCAAATCTCCACCCAAATATAGTGACACATCTGAGCTCTTGAGCCCTGCGTCTTTTAACGCCATTTTATCTATCTCAAAAAGCATTCTTCTTTCACCTTTTTCAAATGTTTTTTCACCCATCTTATCATCAGTAACTGAATCACAAAAATACTTTTTAAAAGTTCCAGTTTTTTCTTTTTCTCCAACCAAAACACTTTTTCCAGTTATATAACATTTCTTTTCAAGTTCATAAGTAAAATCTCCAACCCTTTTCATATTCACCTCTAAAATAAACAAATCAACATATAAACCAAACCAACAACAATCGAATATGCAACACCATTCACAATCACAGGTCCTGCAACATAAAACATTTTTGAACCAATACCAAAAACAAGACCTTCATTTTTAAATTCAATCGCACACGACGCAATGCTATTCGCAAAACCTGAAATTGGAATAAACGTTCCCCCACCACCATATTTCGCTATCCTATCAAAGACACCAAAAGCAGTTAAAATTATTGTAATACAAATGACAATAATACTAACCCAAGAACCAACCCTGAGCGTATCCATATTAGGATTATAAGACTTTATAATATCACCAAACATTTGCCCCATACAGCATATTGTTCCACCAACAATAAAGGCGTGAAATAATGAGTTAAACCACCCAGTTTTTGGTGTTACATTTTCAACATAAGATAAATATTCATCATTTCGTTTCAACTTAATATCACCCATAAATTCCTCCAAATAAACGCAATTTCAATTAAAATATTTCGTAATAATAATGTTTTTATTCAATTTATAAATAATTTTTACTTAAAGGATAAAACTATTAGTATAAAACTTGGAGGAAATTTATGAATAAAAATTTTAAAAAAATCGCCATAACAACAGTTCTTTCGGTAGCATCATTATCTGCTATTGGTTGTGGTCAAACAAACAAAATCTCAAATAAAAATTTAACACAATACACAAATGAAGCATCATCAAATTTGAAAAATTTTACTAACAAAAAAGAGGCTAACACCTCCCAAAATCAGTTTGGAAAAATTGTTTCAGCGGCTGCTTATAATGAGCAAAAATACATCTCGCCAAAACAAACAAGTTCATCTATAGAGAACTCAATTTCTTCTCAATCGCCTAATGAGTTTGGATTTAGATTATACATTTTATCGAATATGCCATTCACAAATATTACAACTGAAGACTCTAATCTAAACAACACAAATCAAACAACACAAACATCAAATGAACAAATGAATGAGTTAAACTTAAAACGTTCTGTCTTAATGATTTATGTGAATGAAATTCAAAATGGAAATGTTAACTTGACACAAGAAAACAAAGACGAAATCAACAGACAAATTGAGATTATTAATCAAAATAATGTATTCAAAAATTCAGAATCAACCACCTATAATTTACCTAGAAATACACAAAATCAAAACGAAAATATTTCTTCAACAATTTCGGCAGTAGATTCTATTTTAAATATCATTGAAACTAACTTAACATCTTCATCAAAATATTATCAAACAAATCTAAGTCAAAATTATGGCAGTTTTGTTTCCAATACAAACGAATCAAATATGTGCGATGACAACTGTCTTATTGCTCAAAATATTGCAAAATCACTTAATATGAAAATCTCACAAAACGATAAAAATATTACAAATCAAAACAACAATATTTCAACATTAGATGAAAATTATACAAACAATCAAAATACGCAAAATAGGTCAAATATTTCCGCAAATCAGTTAAATAACAATAATCTAAACACAATTAACCAAAGAAACTATATTCAAAATCAAACTAATCAAAGCTATTTAACTAAGGATATCAAAGAAAATAATCAAACAACAAACAGAGTAAATCAAACAACATCTAGAGCATCTAACCAATCTTCAACTGACACAAATCAAAACACATCTAGAACTAATCAAAATAGCGGCAATACTCAAACAGGTTCAAATATCCTCACCCGCACCAACACTCCTAGAACTATTAGAGCAAATCGTTATCCTGAAAGAAACTCTGCAACAAACACAAGCAACTCAACAAATCTTTCAGCTGAAAACAATGCTGTTCGTGTTCCTTATAGAGCAACAAATATTTAATAAAAAAAGAGAGCATTAGCTCTCTTTTTGTGATTCCATAAAATTAAGGTTTCTATCAAGTTCAATAGAATGAATAGCAGTTGTTCCATCGCTTTGTTTAATAAGATTCTTTGTTTTAATAACAATTTTTGATGAAGCAGTTACATCAGTTTTCAATAAGAAGCCATTGCCCTTACTATACTCGCAAGCTTGACCATCTATCAAAATTGTGTATTGTTCATTTGCTTGTGCAAGAGAAATAAATTCCTTTCCGTAAGTTGTATAAAGAACAATCAACTGAAGTTCATCTTCTGTTATATAGTCGCCACTCGATAAATTGAAAATATTATCTGAATATATAGCTGAGAATCCTCGCTCTTCTTTCTTGACAACGTTAACAACATATTCAACATTGAATCCGTTATATGTGAAGAACAAGTTAGCCGTTCCAACAGTTCCAAACTTAATGTCTTGCTTGTCGTCGCCCGCCTTGTCTATCTTTGTTGTTAAGTGTTCATTCAAATGTGCATTAGTAAGTTCAATGTTTTGTTTTGTTCCATCTGAATATTCTGCAATAAAATACAAACCAGTATAATCAAATATTTCATTTAAATAATACGACCTTTCTGTTTGGTTTAGCGTTACAGATTTTAAATATACAGGTGTTTCTCTTGTTAAGAAGAATGTTAACACACCACCACCAGCAAGAGCCAACACAACAGATGCCGCAATTAAGAACTTTTTAAGTTTTGGATTCTTTTTACGAATCAACTTAACACGTTTGATGTTTTTCATACGCATCAAGTCAAATTCTTCCAAATACTGTCCAATGTATGTGTAGTCAAAATCATCAATGGTTAAGGTAAGTTCTTGTTTCTTACTTTTTTTATCTTCACCAAATAATGATTTTAATTCGTCATAATCTTGTTCAGATTTTTCACTTGATTCAAGTGTATCTTTTTCATATTCATCGCCAAAGTTTTCATCGACAATTTCAATGTTTTGAGATTGCAAGATTTTTGAAATCTTGCCTTTAACAGTATCAAGTTTTTCTTTCTTTTTCCTTTGAGTTTCGGTTAAGTTATCGTCAGGATATTCTTGAATTCCAAGGAAGTCTTTAATATCATCGCCAGTGCTTTCTGGGATATCCATAGGTGTTTCATCAGTTTTAGATTCGAAGACCTGTTCAACTTTAGGTTCTTTCTTTTTCTTCTTTTTAAACAAACCCACTTACAAAAACCTCCTTAAATAATCTTAGACAATAACATTATATCAAACCCAAAAAATAAGGTCAAACAATATTCAAGGGTTGAACAAAAACTCTAGCAAGTGCTAGAGTTTTTTATTAATTATTATATCTTATTGCTGCAAATTGAACAGTCTTGTTTTCTTCAACTGAAAGAGCCCTACCTTTGCTAAGCCTTGTATCTTCTTGAATTGACGAAATTGATATTGCCGCAAATTCATCAAACTCTGTTTGAATAACAACATCGTCATCTTCACCAAATGCACCTGCACAAACAACTGCAGAGCCATTGCTGTTATCACCTTTCAAATCAATAACCTTCACACCTTTTCTATATCTTGCAAGAACCTCAATTTCTGAAGTATTGATTTGTTTTGCATATGCTTTATTTGAAACAATAACTACATTTTGACCAGCCTTAACTTGGTTTGCAGAAACAACTTCGTCATCATCACCAAGCGCAATACCCTTAACACCACCAGAGATTCTTCCTTGGTCTGGAATATCTGTTTTTTCAGCATTAAGACCAATGCCATTCTTTGTAACAAACAATATTGTTGTGTCAGGCTTATCAATTTCAACATTCAAAAGTTCATCATCTTCTTTAAGTTTAATTGCTTGATAAGATGCTTTTGATAATGCGTATTCATTAAGAAGTGTTTTCTTAATCATACCCTGTTTTGTGTAGAATATTAAGAATGTTTCTTTGTCTTCAGGATTTTCTTCAATAATTGCAACTGGTTTTTCGTCTGGTTTTTCACCACGAACAAGTTTTGAAAATTCAATGCCTTTTTCTTTCCATTTTGAAATAGGAAGTCCGTTAACATCAACCTTAAACACATTTCCAATATTTGTGAATACTAAGACGTTTTTATTTGTAACCGTTCTTGTTAACGAAATATGTGCTTCAGCGAGTCTTGATTTTTCAGTCCAAACCTTACTTGAACCAGCAACAGTTGATGGCATCATTGCTTTAACGTAACTGTTTGCTGAAAGTGAAACTACAACATTTTGAACAGATTTTTGAGCAAGTGTTTCGCTATCTGCCACCTTAAATTTCTCGATTGAAGAAATAACTTGGCTTCTTCTTGGGTCTTTGAATCTCTTTTTGATATCAAGCATTTCTGTTTTGATAATATCAAATTGAAGTTTCTTTGAATTAAGAATTGCAGTGAGTTTTGCAATCAATGCTTGAACTTCTTTAAGTTCGTTTTCAAGTTTATAAACCTCAAGAGATGTGAGTCTTGCAAGTCTCATATCAAGAATTGCTTGAGCTTGTCTATCAGAAAGAAGGAATCTTTCCATAAGACGTCTCTTAGCCTCTGAGGTATCTTCAGAAGTTTTAATAATTCTAACAACTTCATCAATATTTTTAACCGCAACAATCAAACCTAAAAGAATGTGTTCTCTTTCTTTTGCGATGTCGAGGTCGTGTTTTGTTCTTCTATAAATAACATCTCTTTGATAGTTGATATAATATGACAAAATATCCATCAAACCCATAAGTTGTGGTCTTCCGTCAGCAATAGCAACCATATTAATGCCATAAGAAACCTGCATATCAGTTTCTTTGAAAAGGATGTCTAAAACTTTGTTAACATTTGTGTCTTTTTTAACACGAACAACCGCTCTCATACCACTTCTATCTGATTCATCAAGAATTTCAGTAATACAAGAAAGGTCATATTTTTTGCTGTCTCTTACTTCCAAAATTCTTTGCAAGAGTTTCGCTTTGTTAACTTGATAAGGAAGTTCAGTGATTACAATGTTTTGTTTCTCGCCTTTCTTTCCTTCAATGTGAACTTTAGCACGAATCAAAATCTTGCCCTTACCTGTTTCATACGCTGTTTTAAGTTCTTCACCAGCAACAACATAACCACCCGTTGGAAAGTCTGGGCCAGGAATGATTTTCATCATTTCATCTAAAGTCATATCACGATTATCAATAAGTGCAACCGCACCTGAAATAACTTCACTAAGGTTGTGTGTTGGAATATTTGTTGCAAGTCCAATCGCAATACCATTCGCACCATTAACCAAAATATTTGGGAAACGACAAGGAAGAGTCACTGGCTCTTGAAGAGTGTCGTCGAAGTTAAGAGTCCAATCAACAGTGTCTTTGTCAAGGTCTCTTAAAACTTCAAGAGAAAGCGGAGCCATTCTTGCTTCAGTATAACGCATCGCAGCAGCGCCATCGCCGTCAACTGAACCATAGTTTCCGTGTCCATCAACGAGTGTTTCACGCATATTGAAGTCTTGAGCCATACGAACCATTGCATCATAAACTGATGTGTCACCGTGTGGGTGGAACTTTCCTAAACATTCACCAACAATTCTCGCACTCTTTTTGTAATCTTTATCAGGTGTAATATCGAGTTCGTGCAATGTGTAAAGAATTCTTCTTTGAACAGGCTTCAAACCGTCCTCAACTCTTGGGAGTGCTCTTTCTAAAATAACGTGTTCAGAGTAAGGAATCATTGATTCACTCAAAACCACATCAATATCTTTTTGTATAACACTTTTACCAAAACCAGAACCATCTATAACATTATCAACTTCTTCCTCAGGTTCAACATTTTCAATAGGAATCTCTGGGGTTTTGATTTCTTCATCACTCATTGGATTTTCTCCTTAAAATTTTGTTAACTTCATTTTATTTCTTTGCTGTAATAAATTCTGAAAGCGAATCAACTCTTGAGAAGTTCGCATTCTCTGCAATATAATTCTTTCTGCTTTCAACATTATCACCCATCCAAGTTGAAATCATTTTTTCTGCTTCAGCAGCATCATCAATAGTAACTTGAACAAGTGTTCTTTGCAATGGGTCCATTGTAGTATCCCACAATTGGTCTTTATCCATTTCACCAAGACCTTTATATCTTTGAAGTTTATAGCCTTTGCCAACCCTCTTGATTGCCTCAGGAAGTTCAGCATCAGAATAAACATATTCAATCTTATCGCGTTTTGAAATTCTATAAAGTGGTGGCAAACCAATAAACACGTGACCATTTGTAATAAGCTTCTTCATATATCTAAAGAAGAATGTCAAAAGAATACTTCTAATATGGAAACCATCTTGGTCAGCATCCGCCAAAATGATAACTTTGTTATATTTGATTGCCTCAACATCAAAGTCATCACCAATACCAGCACCAAGTGCAGAGATTAAAGTTCTAAATTCTTCATTCATTAAAACTTGGTCAATTCTCTTCTTTTCAACGTTAAGAGGCTTTCCTCTAAGTGGCAAAATTGCTTGGAAATGCCTATCTCTTGCCTGCTTACAACTTCCACCAGCCGAGTCACCCTCAACAATGAAAATTTCGTTGTTTGCATAGTTTTTACCAGTGCAAGATGCAAGTTTTCCAATGAGTGTTGAGTTCTCAATAGAGTTCTTTTGTCTTGCAATTTCTTTTGCTTTTCTTGATGCTTCTCTAGCCTTTGCAGCACCCAAAGCTTTTTCAAGAACAGATGTTAAAATCTTGTTTGTTTTCTTATTTGAGAAGAATTCACCAAGACCGCTCACTACAACACTTTCAACAGCAGGTCTTGCTTGAGGGTTTCCAAGCTTTGCTTTGGTTTGACCTTCAAACTCAACGGTTTTCATTTTAACCAAAATAACAGTTGTGAGACCTTCTCTAAAGTCGTCACCAACCAAAAGCCCTGCATCTTTATTTTTTGATGACTTTGACGCAAGGTCTGAAAGAACTCTTGTAAGTCCACTCTTAAAACCAATTTCGTGTGTTCCGCCATCTGGTGTTTGAATGTTGTTTACATAAGAGAAAGTGCTTTCGGTGTAACTATCGGTATGTTGCATTGCAATTTCAACTTTAATATCATCAACTTCACCATAAAAATAAATTGGGTCTGGATACAAAACATTCTTTGATTCGTTAATATACTTAACAAAGTCAACAATACCGCCATCATATTTAAAAGAATATGATTTTGAATCAGTCTCGTTTTCTGCCTCGATTATAAAATTAATCTCTAAACCTTTATTTAAAAATGCAACTTCTTCCAAGTGTTCTTTGATTGTGTTTGGATTAAATTCAACAGTTTCAAAGATACGGTCATCAGGCATAAATGTTACAGAGGTTCCTGAAACAACACTCACACCCATTTCTCTAAGTGGATATTTTGGAACACCACCTTTAACCTTACCCTTAACTTCTTTGCTTTCATATTCTTGAACATACTTCTTGCCATCACGACAAATCTCTAACTTGAGCCAGCGTGAGAGAGCGTTTACAACAGATGCACCAACACCGTGCAAACCTCCTGAGTATGCATAGTTTTCATTGTTAAATTTTCCACCAGCGTGAAGTTCAGTGAAAACAACTTCAGCAGCAGAAACCTTCTTAACAGGATGCATTGCAACTGGAATACCTCTTCCATTATCAGCAACAGTAATCGAACCGTCTTTATGCAATGTTACATTAATTCTAGAACAGTGACCGTTTGCAGCCTCATCAACAGAGTTGTCTACAATTTCCCACACCAAATGGTGAAGACCCTTTGGTCCAGTTGTTCCAATATACATACCTGGTCTAAGTCTAACCGCATCAAGTCCTTCCAAAATTTGAATGTCTTTTGCGTCATACGCTTTTTGTGACGCATTCTTTTTTTCGGTTGATTCACTAACCTTTTTCTTTTCAGCCATTCCAATACTCCTTTAAGATAACACGTCAATTATAACAACAAAAATATTTTTTTTGCAAACAAAAAATCGTTAAAAAATATTATATTGCTTGATTTTTCAATAATTTATACATTTTAACAAAAAAACAAGCCTATTTCTAGGCTTGTTAATTATTCCATTTGATTTGCTTGAGTGTTAGTTCTCTCTGGTTCAACTTGTCTGTGTTGAACAAGTCCATCAATTTGATTAAGAAGTTGTTGAGCTTGTTCGATTGCTGCATCTTCAATTTGGGTATTCAAAAGGTTTTGTCCTTTCAAATTATTGAAATATGCAAATCTTTCATCGATAAGTCTTCTTGCTGCAGGGCTTGCTTTGCCTCTAAGTGCAGAATATCTATTATTTAAGTCTTGAACATTTGCAGGGTTTGCAATGTATCTAATAAAGTTTTTAGTTTCATTTTGGTAAGAAATAAATCCAACAGTTGACCTCTTGATTGTATTTTTGAGACCTTTATTATTTCCTGCCTTTGCAGCCATAAACTCAAGCGCTGAAAGTTCAGCAACTCTTGCGTGTCTTTCATTAGGGTTAATGTGATAACAAATGTTTTGCATTTCAGCAACAAAATTGAACACATCACCAGAGTCATTTTGAGCAGCAGAAATATTTTCACCCATATTGTTTTGCATACGATATTGAATTTGACCGTTAGAACCTCTCACTGCTCCAAGTGCAGCATCAATCGCGTGAGTAAGTTCGTGTGAAAGAGTCATAACAACCTCGGTTGGATTATTCATTTGACCAATCTTATCAACGTTAATGTTAACTCTATTCTCACTAGCATAATATGTTCCAAGTTCACCAACACTGTTAAGTGTAATTGCAACAGAGTTTGCATTTTGAATTCCATTTTGTGCAAGATATGACGCAGCATAGGTTCTTGCAAAATTCATAAGTGCCCCTCTGTCGTTTCCATTAAGGAGTGCATTGAACTGTTCGTTGCTAACACTACCTGCAAGCACGATGCCTTGTTGAGCATAACCAGCAGCAAGAGAACCATCACCTCTTTTAATAGCTTCTTGCGCCTTGTTGGTCATCATATTAGAGTAAGCAAGTGTAGCATTTCTAGTGTCAGAAAAATCAAAGAATGATTCACTAACATTCATTCCAGTTTGACCTTTATAATCGGTCATAAACTGCTTAGCTGTTTCTTTATCTCTAATTCCAAGAAGAGCATAAACCTTATCGAGGATAAAATCTAAAACAAGATTTTCAAGTGAGTCTTCTGCTTGGTTTTCACTATTTTGATTCTCGTTTATTTGAGCCTCATTTTGCAACTTCCCCGGGTTTTTATTATATGCCTCTCTTTTTGATAAAAGTGTTGAGCGCATATTTGAAGCAAACGCATTATAAATAATAAATGGCGGTGCACTTTTCAATTTATCTGCATTAAACTCAAATGTAACATTCAAGTTATTTGTATCACCAATATTACTTACAGCCTCAGCATAGTTGGTTTTAAAAACATCACTTGTTCCTTTTGGCAATGGCTTAAAGTCAAAATTGACATTCAAACCACCTTCTTTGAAAACTCCTGACATTTCTCTTAAAACGTTTTCTTGCGCAAGTTTAGCAATTTGAATAATCGCATCAACTCTAGCCTTTTCCGCCTCAGCAGAATTATCTAAAGGTTTAGCATTTCGAACATAATTTTCAAAAACACTATCAAATTTTGCTTTATCATCTCTAATTTCTGTTGCCATATTTCACCTCTACTGATGCCATTATACATTATTCTTTTAACCCAAGTCAATTTATTAAAATAACATCATTAAAATAAGAATTTATCAAAAAGAATTATTTGCCTAAAAGAAACATAAACTAATACTATGAATAACGACACTATTGTTTTAACTGGTGGCGGCACGGCTGGTCACGTCACACCAAATATAAATCTTCAAAACGAACTAAAAAAACATTTCAAAAAAATTGTTTACATTGGTTCAAAGAATGGTATTGAAAAAGACATTGTAAAAACCAGAACAAATTATACCTACAAAGAAATTGAACCAGTAAAATTTTCACGAAAGAAAATAGTTAAAAATCTTCTTATTCCTTTCAAGCTATCCAAAGCAATCAAAGACGCAAAAAAAATTCTTAAACAAACAAACCCCTCGGTTATTTTTTCAAAAGGCGGCTATGTTGGTCTCCCTGTTGTTATCTCCGGAAAAAAATTAAACATTCCTGTCATCTGTCACGAGAGCGATATCTCAATGGGCTTAGCAAACAAACTAGCAAAAAAGTATGCAGATGTAATATGCACTAACTTTGAAATCACATCAAAACAAAATGGCAAAAAATGTGTTCATACTGGCTCACCAATTACCGTGTGCAATCTCTCAAAAGAAGATGCAAAATTAAAACTCAATATCAGCACAAACAAACCTATTCTTCTTGTAACCGGTGGAAGTTTGGGGGCTAAAAAAATTAACGAGTTCGTGTATGAAAACATTGCCAAACTAACCGAGAAATTTTATGTAATTCATTTGGTTGGAAAAGGAAATTTTAATAGCAGAATCACCAACAAAAATTACACCCAAATTGAGTTTACAAACGATATGATAACAATCTTAAAAGCCACTGACTTTGCCCTGTCTCGAGCTGGCGCAAATTCCATTTTTGAATTACTGTCAAACCAGGTTTTAACTACCTTCATTCCCCTACCAAAAAATGTGTCTCGTGGCGACCAAATTGACAATGCCCAATACCTTGAAAGTTTAGGTTTATCAAAAACAATTAAGCAAGAAAATTTGACCTTAAACAATTTCTTTACCTGTGTTGAATATTTAGAAAAAAACGCAAAATCCATTAAAGAAAACATTAAAAACCAGCATTTTACCGACGGAACTGCAAAAATTATGCAAATTATCTTAAATAAAAAAATTAAGCACTAGGCTTAATTTTTTTGTTTTTATTCATAAAAATTTTTACACAATATCAATCTTTTCATAAGATTCATTCATTCCACAAACGAGTGAAATTGGAAGAACAAAAAGCATACCTCTTGCCTCTGATTTGAAGTCAACAACACTATAGATTGACTTGATTACAGGAACAACAATTTCGGCTTTTGTTATCATTAAAATAACCGCACTTTCTGGGTCAACACTAAAGCCAAAAAATCTCTTTCTAACTTTGTCTACAGACTTGGCTTGCATAACAACACCACCTGAGTGACCAGCAAGTTTTGCAGCTTCTAAAACCTCACCTTCATAACCTCTTTTAACAGTTGTAAAAATGAGTTTATATTCATCTTCAGCAAAGATTTCATCTTCTTCAAAAATAATATCTTCATTGTTAAACATACCTTCATTCCTCCTATTCAACAAATGGACCTTTCGCACCCATATAACCCAAAACGTCTATAACAAATGCCTTGCCATTATTCTTTTTATTAAACTCAAAATTTCGACATAAGTCGAGCATAAGAATGTCCACAATTTCTTTTTGACAAACTGAAAAAACAACATAACTATCTGAAGCATTTCCGCTAACAAAATCAACCATTGTATATTTTCCAGCGCTATAAGCAGGGACAGCAGAAATAACCCTTCCACCATTATCAACAATAAATGAGAACAAATCATCAAGTTTGTTTTGTTTTATAATTACACAAAACATTGACAGTTCTTCAATTTGTGTTGGGTGAAAAGTATGCGGAACAATAACATATTTTTTACTTTTCTTATTTTTCATTTCCCTTTTTCCTACACATTAATTTATATTCGTTTTCAAGGTTTTGAATATTTGAATACATATCCGCTGTAAACGAAACTTTAATAGCACGTTTTTTATCACTAATATCTTTTTGGTTAAGTTCAAACTTGTAAACCATTCCAAGAAGTTGCAACACAATTATTGGCGACATTGAAACAATACCAATCAAACCAAAACCCGCCATAGGATTTGAACTTAGTGACGCAAACTCAAGCACGATTGGCAACAAAAATGCTGATGTCATTGGACCTGAAGCAACGCCACCAGAGTCAAATGCAAGGCCTGTGAAAATTGATGGAACAAAGAACATCAATAAAAGTGCAACCAAATATCCAATCAAAATAATATTAAAGAAACTAATGTTATAAATGATTCTAAAAATTGAAACCAAAATTGCCAGCGACATTGAAATAGCAACAGCAATCATAACAAAGCCTTTTGAGATGTTTCCTTTTGTGGCTGATTGAACTTGTTTTGCAAGCACCATAACCGATGGTTCACTAAATGTGATAATAAATCCAATAACAACACAGAATATAACAACATATGCAGTGTTTAGGGTTTCAATAAAGTTTCCAATTTGTTTACCCATATTTGTGATTCCAAATTCAATGCTGAATAAGAACAAATATAACCCAACAAATGTAACAACCATACCAAAAATAAGTGATATTTTTTGATTGATTGGAAGTTTTAAAATTATTATGTCATAAATGAAAAATACAACTGCAAGTGGAACAATAGCAAGTGCTGTTTGACTCAAAACATCAAGATAAATTGATATAATTTCGTTGTTTACAACAGCATCAACACCCGCACTCTTATCCACAAAAGCAAACAACAAAAGAGTTGAAATAATCGGTCCTAGCGACGCTATACCAACCATACCAAACACTTCACTATTATTGCTTTCCTTCTTGCTAAACTTGTTTGAAATTCCCGATGAAATAGCAAGTAAGAATGGTGCAGATATAACACCAGTTGTTGCACCGCCCGCATCAAATGCAAGCGCAATATATTCACTTGGAACTTGTGTGCAAAGCAAGAAAATTATTGAAAAGATTGCTAGATATATATATTTTAAGTTAATTCGTTTAATGATACACAATACACCAAACGCAACCAAAATTCCAAGCCCAGCACCAATCATAAATGTTAAAAGTGTTTTTGATGATGTCGCCCCAGCCAAAACCGCTTGGTTTGAAAAGATTGCAACATCAGGTTCAGCAACTGTTGCAAATGTTCCAAACAACATTGCAAAAATCAAGAATATAACAAACCTAGATGCTTTTGTTACTGAGTTAACCATCAAGTCACCCATTGGCATAATTGTTGAATCAATACCCATTAATAATAGAGCTTCACCAATAGCCGCAATAACAATCGCTCCAACAAATTTTAAAAGCAGTTCGGTTTCAAACTTATAAAAGAAAAAGTGCACAAAAAACACTACTACCAAAATTGGTAATAGTGCTAAAAACGTGCCTCTTAATCTTTTTAAAAACTTCATCTTACACCTTTATCGTAGTTTAATCAAAATTTATGCCACCAATAATATCGCTATCGATTTTTCTTCTTGGTGTGCGAGTATGAGAGTGAGACCTTGTAGATGTTCTTCTTGTTGTTGTTCTTCTTGTTGTTGACCTTCCTCTAGTTCCTCTAGCCCTAGTTGTTTTAGTGGTTTTTGGTTCATCAACAACCTCTTCTTCAACCTCCTCAACATCTTCAACTTCAGTTTCTGCTTCAATTTTAGCTTGTGCAATTTCTTCTTGTTTTTCTCTTTCTTTTTGAGCCTCTCTATTAAGTTTTGTTACACACTCTAAGAGCATTTTTTCCATTTCAAGATTTGAAACATTAATACTATTTTTAAGTTCAGCCTTAAGTTGAGCCCCTACAAACTGAATCTTAGAATTATGTTTTTCAGATTCCTTAATTCTAGCCTCACGAATCTTGTAGTCTGTTTCGGCTTTCTTAAGTTTAATATCGCTTTTAAGTTTTTCAATATATGCCTTTTGCTTAGCATCTTCTTCTCTTTGACGAATTGTTTTCTCAAGTTCTTTGAGTCTATTTTCATATTCCTCAGCAACTTTTTGTTTTTCAATTTCGGCAAGTCTAAGTTTTTCAGCAACCTCAGAATCACTTCTCTTGTTTTGCTCAATAAGTTCAAGCATCTTAGCCTGCAATTCTGTTTGTTGTTGCAAAATATTTCCGTGACCCATTTGTTGTGGGAAATCTGAGCCGTAACCAACTGGTTGAGGTGTTCCAAATTGGTCATAAGGTTGTTGAATGTTATATCCTGGAATTTCGTTAGGGTCACCCATACCCATTGGGTCAAGAAGGTCATCTTCTTCAGGTTCAACCAACGTTTCAACTTTTTCTTCTGGTTCTGTTTCAGCTTCTGTTTCTGCTTGAGCTTCAGGAGCTTTATACATATCAGAGAATTTGCTAATAATTTCTTCGGTGAATGACTTAAACTCTGCTTTTGTCAATGCCTCACCTGAAATGTCTTGTTTAAGTTCATTATCTTCTTCAGCAGTTGCAACTTGAGCAGTTTCTTTTGCTGGTTCAACTGGTTGTGCTGGTTTAGAAGGACTTGTATCAATAGTCTTTTGTTCACCACCGCTAATAACAACTGAAATGTTTCCAGATGTGTCTTGTGGAACGCGAATAACTTCACTAACATCAATATTTCCGCTTGAGTCAGGAAGAACTGCGCCACCATAACTTTGTCTTGGTTCATTTTGTTGAACGTCAACAAAATATTTCTTCAAATCGCCTGCTCCAGAACTTGCACCTGCTCCTGCAGAAACTGGTTCATTAAACTCAACCTGTCTACCAAGATTTTGTCCGCCACCCTGACCTACAAATGGAGCACCGCCAGCCATTTCTTCGTTTGCTCTAGCCTCCATAGCAGCTTGTCTTTTGGCTTCTTTCTCTTCGTCTTCCTTAGCCTTTTCAGCAAGTTTCGCATTGATGGTTTCAATGTCGTCTGCATTAAAGCCAAGTTTATCAAGGTTGAATGAATCGTCCTCATCTTCATCATCTTCACTTTCTTTTGCAATGTCAGAAAGTTCGTTTGTTGAAATAACTTTTTCAGTTGGTTTGTCTTTAATGTTATTTGCTTCTCTTTCAATCTTGTCAAGTCTTGTTCTAACCTTGTCAAGTTCTTCTCTTTCGAATGCAAATGACTCACCACGAGTAAAGTCTTCAAATGCAAGTTTTTCAACGTCAACATCAGTTGCATAACTGAAGTTTTCGTCTTGGTCTGAAGTTGGAACAACCTCTTGAGCGTTTTCAAATGGGTCCATCAAGTCTTCAGTTTCTTTGAAGTCTTTATCAACCTTAGATTGTCTTTCAAGTTTGTTAAGATAACTATCAAGAGAGAATCTGTTGTAGTCTTTATCATAAATTGACATCTTGTCAATAGGTTTTTGAAGGTCTGCCTTAACCTTGTCTTCGTCGTTATACATTGTGTCTCTCGTTCTTGACTTAAGATAGTCGCTGAATGAGAATGCACCCTTATCCTCAGTAGATTCTTCGGCTTGTTTTTCAGATTGTCTATAGTTTTTATTTTTCCAAGAAGAAAAGTCTTTCATATCAATAGGGTCAGTTCTTTGTTTTCTTGGACCAAAAAACTTACCAAACGGAGATGCTTGGTATTTTGAGCTCATATTCTTTCTTTCAACATTAGCCTTCTTTTCTTCAACATCAGGTCTATCCAAACTACTGTCATCAGACATAATGTTAATGACAACAGGCTCGTTGTTTGTTGAACGCAAAGCTTTCTTAAACAAATTATAATCTGCACTACTTGAGAAAAAATTATTCATAGATAATCCTTACATAATAATACTAATATAATTATACAATAATCGTTTTTTTTTACAAAACAAAATCACGCAAAATAAAGAAAATAAAAAAATTCGTTAGAAATCTAACGAACTAATCTGTGCTCAAAATATCTGTCACATAATCGCTGTGAATATCGCATTTAAAGTCTTCACTATGTGCTATTTCAACCAGCCTTTCAATAAGCGGGTTTGTAACAATCTTGTTTTTCGCAAAGAAATAATATGCAAGTGAACCAGGAACGGCATTAACTTCGCAAATATAAATTTTATTTTTTGTCTCATCATAAAGAAAATCTATCCTAACAATACCCTTGAGTCCCAACCCTTTAAAAACTTTTAGAGCCAAGTCTTTTAATTTAATTGAAAGTTCACTTGAAATTTGTGCGGGAAAATTTTTTCTTGAATTTTCCATTCCTCCCTTACACTTCTCACCCTTTGCCCCTTGAGATAAATACTTATCTGCAAATGTCAGTATTTCATTATTTTTTAGCGGTTCATCAACTTCACTCACTTGAACTTTGTCTTTATCACCAATAACCGCAACGTTAAACTCTCTTGAATTTTTGATATATTTCTCAACTACAACCTTGTCATCAAATTCAAACGCTTGTTTAATCTTGTCATTAAAATCATCAATATCTTCAACAATAAACACACCTATTGAGCTTCCACCAGAATTCGCTTTAATAACAAGCGGAAATTTATAGAATTTGAAATAATCTTCAAGTTTTATTTTATCATTCAAATAGTCATCTTTACTAATGCAAAAGCCCGAAACTATAGGCAGCTTCAACCCTCTCATAAGACTTTTGAACATAAATTTATCCATACAAAACGAGAGTGCCTCACTGTTGCCAGCACTGCACACAATTCCTTGTTTTTCCAAAAATGTTACAAGTCTTCCATTTTCCCCGTCACCCCCGTGACACGCAATAATAGCCGAGTCACAGGTCAAAAATTCCTTTAAACCAAACCTTGTTTTCAAAAACAATTTTTTCTTTTCATTACTTACAAAACAAACCTCTTTGAACGCCTTGTTCTTTTTATTAAAATTCTTAAGCGAAAAATCTACAAGTTTTGCCTTTTTTGAATCACAGACAAAAAACTCATCTTGTCTTGAAACATAAAATAGCACAAGGTTTATATCCTTAAGCCTCGCCTTTTTATAAATCTGCATAGCCGTAACAACTGAAATGTCGTGCTCATAAGACTTTCCACCAAAAACAAGTAAAACATTTTTCATAAAACACCTCTAACTTATAATATGAAAAATGTAATTTTTGTGATAAAAAAAAGGATACTTTCGTATCCCATTTTTTAGAAATAATTGTCTGGCAAGTCGTTTTCAAACAACACAACATCATCAGCCTCAGCCAAACTATTCAAAACCTTAACAGCTTGTGACAAACTTCCCGCTTGTAAAATATGTTCTTCGTCAAATCCAGCAAAAATCAACCCAGCCTTAATTGCGTCAAAGTTTATAAGGCTATCAATAATAACATAATCACAAACTGGAGCCATTGTTCTACCAAACTCAAAGTTACAATTAAACTGTTGTTTTCCAAGTTCAACAAGACCTGGTGTAATCACAAACTTCTTTCCTGAAAAAGTTGAAAGAACCTTTATGCTCGCCTCTGAACCTTGAACTGAACTATTGTAAGAATTATCAATAATTGTGTATTTTGCTGACGACTTAATAATCTCAAGTCTATGTGGAACTGTGTGTAATTTTTCAATTCCCGCAGCAATCTCTTCGAGTGAAAGTCCCAAATCGCAAGCAACATTTGCAGCAAGCAAGATGTTTGAAATGTTATGTTCGCCAAGCAAAATTGTCTTGCATTTTTGTAATTTACCATCAATCTCAATTTCAAAAGTTGAACCGTCTTTTGTTGTTTTTATATTAGAAATTTTAACTTTTCCGTCACCTTCCAAAGAAACTCTCTTGCTTGACTTATAACTTTCAGCAAGTTTCTTTGCATTGATGCCGTCAGTGTTAATATAAATCTCACCACCATTATTTTGAATGAATTCTGCAAGTTCTGCCTTTGTTTTAATGATATTTTCAACACTTCCAAATGTCAAAAGATGTTGATTTCCAACCCCAGTAATCAACCCCACAGTTGGTCTAACCATATTACAAAGTTCCATAATATCGTTTTGTTGTCTTGCACCCATTTCAGCAATAAAGATTTCATCTTTCTCTTCAAGGTTCAAAAGAACCGTCTTTGCAAGCCCAAGCGGAGTGTTATAACTTGCAGGAGTTGGACAAATCTTAAATTTTTCTGAAAGAATTGTGCTTAATATATTTTTAACTGAAGTTTTTCCATAAGAACCAGTAATGCCAATAACTTTGATATTTTTCAAAGACTTTAATTTCTTCTTTGCCTTTGAGATGTATGTGTTTGAAATAATTTTTTCTAGTGGATAAGTAATGAAATATGCAAACAATACAACAAGCGGCAACATAATAGGAACAATCGCAATAAAAGCATAAGAAACAAAATCAAAATACTTAAATCCAATATACTCTGCAAGCCAAGTAACAAACGCAACAATAGCAACATAAACAACAACAAGTCTGGTCATTCTTTTTGTATACTTGAGTGGTGATTTTTGTTTTGCATTAAACAAATTAACAATAAACAAGCAACTGAACAAAATGTAAAATGTAATTCCAATGTAAGAAAAGATATATGTTTTGCCTGTAAAGAAATCACCCAGCAACACCCCTGTCACAACCATCGCTAAAAACGATAAAAATGACAACATAAACAATCTCGAAACATAAGAAAACTTGGTCTCTTTAAACCATTTCAAGAATGACTTAAGTTTATATCCAGTAAGTTGCAAAATTTGCAAGAGCCTATAACCCACAAAAATCATAAGGATTGATGAAATGACCATAATTATGGTAAACATAATAAAGTCAAGACTCGTGTCAAAAATTGAACTGGCAATCATACTAAAATTCATAATAATTTCCTCAAATAAATATTATATATTTTTCAAGAAAGTGTCAAGAATAATGACAAATTCTTCTTTTTTTTCTAAGAACGAAAAATGCCCTGCATCTTTCAAAAAATAGAGTTTTGAATTTTTAATTAAGCGGTTTAAACGTCTCGCCATATAAGGCTTTGTCTCTGTGTCTTTGTCACCCCAAACAATTATTGACTTAGCCTTTATAAATTTTGCATCAAAGGATAAGTCTTCATTTACAACATTCACAAATGTCTGTTTCATAAGCGGAGACAATTTCTTATAATCACTAGAACCGAACTTTTCAAGTTTAGTTTTATATTTTTCATTTTGTGCAGCCTTCGCCTTGAGCCTCTTATATTTTTTCACTTTCAAATAATAAACCAAACTTCTTCTTGGCAAAATGCCAGCAGAATCAACCAAAACTAGAGAAAGTTTTTTATAACAATTCTCAAACAAAAAAGAAAACTTAATCGCAACCCTTCCACCAAAAGAATGTCCAAGCAAAACAACCTCATTTGCGTCAAACTTATCAATCAGTTCTTTAAGTTCAAAAACATAATCTCGAACAAAAAAAGGTCTATCAGGCTCCTTTGTTTTTCCAAATCCAGCAAAGTCAACAAAGAGCATAGACCACTCTTCCAAAAATAAATCTTTAAGCCACAAAAAAGAATTCATATCCGCACCCCAACCGTGCAGAAAAACTATCATCTTTTTTGATGTTCCAACTTTCAAATAATTCATAAAACAATAAGTCTAAACAAGTTCCAACTTCATTAAAATAGCATCACTATCGCCATAATAATTTTTTCTTCTTGAATATTCCTTAAACCCAAATTTGTCATACAAATTTATAGCCTTAGTATTATTAATATTCACTTCAAGAAAAATAGTTCTAACATTTCTATGTCTGCAGTTTTCAATCAAATGATTCATCAAAATATTAGAAAGTTTCTTCCCTTGATATTCTTCCCTAAGTGCAATATCAAAAAGTTCCGCTTCGTCCAAAATTATTGAACATTCATAAAACCCAACAACTTTTCTTCCTTCAAGCAAAACATAATAATCAAGTGTTTCACTCTCCAGCGAACTTTCAATCACACTAGAATTTTCCAAACCAAAAAATGTCTTTTCAATCAAAAAGACATCTTCAATATATTTCTTCTCAAGTTTCTCAATTCTAAAATTTTCCATTAACCTAAATTTAACTTTTTATTCCTTTCAATCTCTGCTTGTGATGCTCTCAAATACACTGGAGAAATTTGATTGAGTGCAACACAATCACCTTTTTCAAGTTTTTTATTAAACGCTAAAACTATGTTATTTTCGGCGATTATTGATTGAATTTCATTTTTGTTTAATGTGTTTTGCGTTTTTTCTAAAAGAACATAAACCTTTCCAAACTCACCAGTTTTAACTTTTTCAGCAAGTTCTTTTGCATCAATACATTCATCTAAAACATCGTTTCCATTAACAAATCTTGCATACACAAAATTTGAAAAACCGTCTAAAACACAAACATATTTTTCGTCTTCAATTCCACAGAACGCATCAAAGTTAGACATCTCAAAAATCCTTGCTTTCAAGTTCACAGCAAGCCCCTTCACCATTGAAACCGCAACACGAATTCCTGTAAAACTTCCAGGTCCAGCACACACGCCAACATTTTGAATATCGTGAATTGATAACCCTGCTTGAGCCAAAAGCGAATCAACAGCAACAAGCAAATCATCGGTATGTTTTTTATTGTTGCTATCGCACGAGAAAAAGACATCTTTGCCACTAAGAACAAAAACATTCATTCCACAAGAACAATCTAAAATCAAACTATTCATTATCTTTCAATCCTTATCTTTCTACTTTCGTCACTAATCTTTTCAATATAAACCTTTATTGCTGAACTTGGAAACATTCCTTTTGCTCTTTCTGGCCATTCAACAAATGAAATACCATCGCCATAAAAATATTCCTCAGCACCAATAGCATCAAGTTCAGAAACATCATTGATTCTATATAAATCAAAATGATAAATTTCAGGGTCTGTTTCATAAACATTAACAATAACAAAAGTTGGTGAAACAGCAATAACTTTTCCATTTGAAAAAGAATTAACAACACCCTTAACAAAAACTGTTTTTCCTGCACCGAGGTCACCGTCTAACAAAACGATATCACCCTTTGAGAGAGTCTTTGCAAAAATAGATGCTATCTCAAGTGTTTCAGCCGAACTATTTGAAATAAATTCTTCCATAATTTTCTCCAACAAAATTATAACACACTAAGTCAAAAATTGAAAGTAATTTATATAATATGGCTACAACCAAGCCTGTCAGCCCCAGCGCTAATCATAAGCATCGCTTGCTCTCTTCCACGAATTCCACCAGCAGCTTTAACTTTGCATACACCCTTAACTGTATCATAAATCAACTTAACATTTTCAGCAGTCGCCCCAGCAGTTCCAAAACCAGTTGAAGTTTTAACATAATCAGCCTTTACTTGCATACAAATTTTAGATAATTTTATAATTTCATTTTTATCAAAATAGCAGGTTTCAATAATAACTTTTACAACATTATTTTTCGCAATCTTTTTTATTTTTTTTAGTTCATTTTTAATATAATCAAACTTGCCTTCTTTTGCTTTTCCAATGTTTATTACCACATCAATTTCGTCCGCGCCATCAGCCAAACATTCTCTAGTTTCTTGACATTTTATATTGGTTGAATTTGCCCCAAGTGGAAACCCAACAACCGCTGCAACCTTGAGTGAATTATTTAAATTTTTTAAAATGTATCCCTTCACATAAGCCACATTACAAGGGTTCACACACACTGCATAATATTCGTTTTTATACGCAACATCACACAACCTTTCTAGGTCACTTGCAGTTGCCCTTGCATCAAGCAAAGTAAAATCAATACACGAATTAATTTTTGATTTAATTTCTTCAGCTCTGTTTTGTTCAACATTTTTATTCATAACCAATTTCTCCTGAATTTGATTTATTTTGTAAAATTAATATAAAATTATCTAAAATTATACAATTTACAATAATATTTTACACATCCATTATAACACAATAAACAAAAAATAACAAATATATTATAACTAATCAAGATTTGAACATAATTTATTTATGGAAAAATCAAAACTAGCATTATTTTTTGATTCACTCTTTATCACATTTATTATATTCACAGTTTTGTTTGTATGGTTAAGAAAGATTTTAAAAAACGCAATTCTTTCTTTAATTTTCTCAAATATTATTTCATTGTTGGCGTTTATTGCAATTTTTTATTTTGTAATAAAGAGAAACAAAAAACATCTGCTAAGCAAATCTTTGTCAAAATTCAATGAAGAGTGTTTAAATTTTTTAATCTATTCTCCATTAAAATTCTATGATGAATTTTTTGAAAAACTATTTGATGCAACAAAAATTAATAGTTATATTTTTAAAACAAAAAATTCTATCATTTTTGTAAACTTAAAAACCGAAACAACGGACATAGATTTTCAAAATTTGATTGAAGAATTTCATAAAACAAAAGAACAAAATTTTAACTTTTACATCATCACAAAGAATCCAACAAAATCCTTTGATGAACTCCTTTTAAACTCTTCTTTGCCATTTAAAATTTTAGAAATTTCAACCATACAAAAAGTTATGGAATTAAAAAATTTCTACCCAATCTCAATGGAATCACTAAAAGAAAATTCTAAGAATTTTAAGTCAAAATATAAACTAAAATCAAGAATTAAAAATCTACAAAAAAGTGATTTCAAAAAATTATTTTTTAGTGGAATCTCTCTCCTTTTTATTTCATTAATCACGCCTTACTCTTTTCTTTATCTTATAATCGGTTCAATACTTTTGTTGTTTTCTATTATATGTTTGTTTAAAAAAATCACACCATCAAAAAACATTAATGAAGAGTTTATTTCATCAATAAAAAAATAATGCAGCGTTTGCTGCATTATTTTTATCCTCTAATTTCCAACCCAACTCTCTTGATATATTCTTCAAAATCGGCTCTAAATTTTTCAATTTCTTCACCTGTAAGAGTATGGTCAAAACTTGCCAAATTAAATCTAAGTGTAACAGATTTTTTATCACCAAGAACTTCTTTATTTTCATAGATATCAACAAGTTCATATCCTGACATAATCTTTGATTTGAATTTAGATAAGAGTTTTGTTAATTCAATATATTTCAAATTTGAATCACACAAAATATTATAGTCAATTTCAACTGCTTGATATTTTGAAACCGCCTTAATCTTTCTTGCATAGCAAGGAGACTCAGCAAGTTTAACAAAGTCTACTTCAAGCATAACAACATTAAATCTCTTGTCGATTGACTTTTTAACAACTGGATGAAGCACACCCATATAACCATAGTCAGCGATTCTTGATTTAATTCTAAACGAGTTAACTGGGTGCATATATGAAACAGTTTCACCTGGCTCTAATGCAATATCAACACCAATAATGTTTCTTGAAATATCAACGATTGCTTTTTTCATTTCTTCAAACAATTCAAGTTCTGTTTTGTTTTGTGAAGCGAAGAGAACTGCAAGTTTCTTATCTTCAATAACATTGCCATCTTCAGCAAGACCAGAAACAACTCTTCCAATTTCAAACACTTTAACATCTTCATAGTTGTTTTTATTTTCATCTAAACAACGAATAAGTGTTGGAAGAAGTTCACTTCTAATTCCACTTTGTCCAGCATTCGAAGAGTCTAATAAATGAACATAAGATTTTGTGTCAATCTTGTTTTGTTTATTGAATTCTTCATAATTCCAAAGGTATGAATGAATTTCATTTGCACCATATTTTTCGGCAAGCATCAATTTAACATCATATTCATATTCGATTGATTGAATCAATTTTTGTGGAGCACAATCAAATGCAAGTGGCTTTGGAACAATGTTGTCATAACCATAAAGTCTTGCAACTTCTTCAACCAAGTCTTCTTTGATTGAAACGTCTTTTGTTGCTCTAAATGTTGGAACTGAAACTTTGAGAATATCACCCTTTTCTTCAACACCAAACTCAAGAGCTTTTAATGTTTTTACAATAAATTCTTTTGAAATATCTGCACCAGCAATTTTTCCAATAAAGTTAGGGTCAAGGTCGATTGTAATCTTGTCATATTTTTTCTTATAACAATCTGAAAGTCTTGAAGAAACTTTTGCACCCTTGTCAATTTCTTGAAGTAAATAAACAATTCTTGAAAGCGCAACAGGAGTAAGTTCTGGGTCAAGTGACTTTTCATATCTTTGAGATGAGTCAGTAATAAGACCAATAGTTCTTGATGTCTTTCTAATATTTTCACAATCAAACACAGCTGCTTCAAACAAAACAGAGTTTGTGTCGTCGCTAATACCAGACTTAAGTCCACCCTTTACACCAGCGATAGCTACAGGCTCTCTTGTTTCATCACAAATAAGTGTTGCACCCTTTGGTGGTTTATGTTCTTCACCCTCAAGTGTTGTCATAACTGTTTCACCGTCTGAAGAAAGAACATTAATACCCTTTACAACTTTGTTATCAAATGCGTGCATTGGAAGTCCAAGGTCAAGCATAACATAGTTTGTAAGGTCTGCAAGCAAGTTAATATCTCTCATTCCAGCATAGTTCAAACGAATAGCCATTTCTCTTGGAGACTTTTTAGCATTAACTTCTTCAACGCAAACACTTGAATATCTAAAACAATTTTCAGTTTCGATTGAAACCTTAACTTCTGGCAATTTGTCATAAGCAGTCAAATCTGCAACAGGCATCTTTTTAAGAGGTCTGTCAAAAATTGCAGCAAACTCTCTTGCCAAACCATAGTGACCCCAAAGGTCAGGTCTATTTGTGAGTGACTTGTTATCAATTTCTAAAACAACGTCATCAATAGGCCAAACTTCTTTGATATCTTGTCCAATTTTTACAGGTTCCAAAATATCCATAATACCTGTGTCATCTGCACCAATTCCAAGTTCATCTTCTGCACAGCACATACCATAAGATTCAACGCCAACAAGTTTTCCAACTTTAATTTTTCCTGCAATAACACTTCCACCAACCTTGCAAACTGCGGTAACCATTCCTTCTCTAACGTTTGGAGCACCACAAACAATTTGCAAAACTTCATCGCCAACGTCAACTTTCAAAATATGCAAGTGATTTGACTCTGGGTGATTTTCAACTGAAAGAACTTTTCCAAAAACAACGTTTTGAACATTCTTTCCTTTATATTCAACACCTTCAATTTCAGCGGTTGAAAGATTGAATCTTTTAACAAGTTCATCTGTCTCAATTCCAGACAAATCAACATAATCGCTTATCCAATTAATAGAAATTTTCATTTTCCTCTATTCTCCTTACATCTTTGTTTTGAATTGGCTCATAACCTTGAGGTTATTGCTATTCAAATGTCTAATATCATCAAGTCCTGTTCTAATCATAACAAGTCTATCAAAGCCCATACCAAACGCGAAACCGTTGTATTCTTCAGGGTCAATTCCACCCATTCTCAAAACGTTTGGATGAATCATACCGCAAGGACAAAGTTCCAACCAGCCAGAGTTTCCACAAGTGTGACAACCTCTTCCGTTACAGAATGGACACTTTGCATCAAGTTCATAACTTGGTTCAGTAAATGGGAAGAAGCCTGGACGAAGTCTAACTTCAATATCCTTTTTAAAGAGCGCTTTAAGCATTTCCTTTTCAAAATAAATAAGGTTTGCTACTGTAACATTTTTACCAACAACAACACCCTCTAATTGGAAGAATGTGTTTTCGTGTCTAGCGTCAAGTTGTTCATTTCTAAAAACTCTTCCTGGGAAAATAACCTTACATTCTGGACCATAGTCTCTCAAAATTCTGTTTTGAGCAGCAGATGTTTGAGTTTTTAAAAGTTGACCATTATCAAGCCAGAAAGTGTCTTGCATATCTCTTGCTGGGTGGTTCTTTGGAACATTAACTGATTCAAAGTTATTATACTCTGTTTCAACTTCAGCACCATCTTCAACAATGAATCCCATATTTTTGAAAATATCAACCACTTGTTTTTGAATGATTGTTCTTGGGTTAAGAGAACCTGTCTTTGTGTCAACTGGAAGTGAATAGTCAAACTCTTTTGTATTTTTGATTTCTTCATCAACAGCCTTTTGAGCAAGGTTTGCTTTAATCTCTTCTACAGATGCTTCAATCTTGTTTTTAAGAGCGTTAACCTTTTGACCAAACTCTCTTTTTTGTTCTGCAGGAACTTCTCTAAACTTTGCCATAATGTCAGTGATAAGTCCTTTTTTGCCCAAGTATTTAAGTCTTAAACTTTCTAATTCGTTTAGATTTTGAACTTTTGCAGAATCTTCATCATATTCTTTTTCTACGCTATTTATTACTTCTAACTCCATTTTTTACTCCTTTTTGTGTAATTTTGCGTTTTTATATAAAAAGTCTCCCAACATCCTTTTCATAAGGACGCTGAGAGACCTGCGTGGTACCACCTTATTTCGTGACAAATTTTGTCACCTTATTTTAGCAATAACGCTTGCTATCCCGCGAGATATATTTCTATATCCAGCTCCAGTGTCGAAATTCATTTATAGTTCCATTATCTCACTTCCAGCCAAGATGAGACTCTCTAAAAACTTTCCTATAAACTACTGTGTCACCTTCACAGCTTTTCAAAACATAGCCAAATTCTATCACAAACCGAATTCATTGTCAATCGTTAGTTTTAAATTAAATCTAAAAGATTTCCAGAGGTTTTAATTTCAGTTTGTTTTAAAATTTTATTTTCAAATTTACATTTAAACACCTTTGAATTTTCGTTGGTTTTTAATGTAGAAAATTTATCATCTTCAACCACAAACGCAGCACATTCATCGCAACATATTGCAGTCATCTTTTTCTTATATGACATAAACCTTTCAATGTCATCAGGTCTATTTGAATTTTGATAGTGTGGAACATAT
>SVHI01000009.1 GCA_015055905.1 Clostridiales bacterium
GAGTGCCTTTAAGATTTTGTTTTTCTCGCTATTTGCATCAGGTTCTAAAAATGATTGTTGTTTTATTTGTTTCTTTTCAATGCCAAGTCTATACAAAATTCTGTCTGGTGAAATTGTGAATGTGTCTGGCATTTCATTGATTAGGTTGTTTGTGCCTTCACTGAGTTTTGAATTAATGTTTCCAGGAACAACAAAGAGTTCTCTAGACTGCTCAACTGCGAATCTTGCAGTTGTCATTGTTCCGCTCTTTTTGCCAGCCTCAATAATGAGTGTTCCAAGCCCAAGCGCAGAGACAATTCTGTTTCTATTTACAAAAGAATATGTTTGCGGTTTTACACCGATTCTATATTCGCTGACAAGCAAGCCGTTTTCTGCCACGCGCTTTGAAAGATTTGTGTTTGATGCAGGATAAATTGAATCAAGCCCACCAGCCAAAACTGCGATGGTTTTGCCCTTTGCCTCCAAGGTTGATTCAGCCACGATTGTGTCAATTCCGTAAGCCAGTCCTGAAACCGTTACAAGTCCTGCACTAGAGAGTTCTTTGGTGAACTTTTCACAGACAATTTTTCCATAGTCGCTTGGAGTTCTTGTTCCAACAATCGAGATTGTCTTTTTGTTTAAAAGTGACACATCACCGCGTGTGTATAAAACCAGTGGTGGCTCATCGATTGTTTTGAGTTTGATTGGATATTCTCTTGAAATGTATGTGATTGCTTTTATGTTGTGTTTGTAATGCTCACTTACAACCATTTCTTCAAACTTTTCAAAGTCGCTAGACAAAAGATTTGTTTTAATTTCTGCTAAAGTTGCATCAAAAACCGCATTTTTGACTAAATTTTTATCAAAAAGTGCTGAAATTTCATCAAATTCTTTCAATACTCTTTCAAGTTTTGAAAATGAATAACCATTGTAATCAAACCACAAAAGCATTAATTCTTCTTTGTTATACATAGCATTTTCCTTGTTTTTTACATTTGATATTTATCTATATTTCTGTAAGCCAAAGCCTCAGTTAAATGATTTATTTGAATATTTTCTGCATCGTCAAGGTCCGCAATGGTTCTGGCAACTTTCAAAATTCTGGTGTAGCCACGTGCAGAAATATGATATTTTTCGAAGGCAAGTTTCATAATGTTTTCAGTTGCACTATCAAGCCCGCAGTGTTCGTTTATCATCTTTGAAGTCATCTTTGAATTGGTGTGAATCTTTGTGCCTTTAAATCTTTCATTTTGAATTTTTCTCGCTTTGTCAACTCTCTTTTTTATATCTTCACTAGACTCTTCATTTGACCTTGCTGAAAGTTCAAGAAAGTCGACTCTTTCAACATCAATTTTAAGGTCAATTCTGTCAAGAAGTGGACCTGACAAACGCTTTAAATAACTTTGAATCGCTGACGGAGAACAGGTGCAAGTCATATCTTTTGCGCCGTAGTTTCCGCAAGGACAAGGGTTCATTGATGCAACAAGCATAAATGATGCGGGATACTCGAATGTTCCGCTTGCTCTTGAAACAGTGATAACACCATCTTCAAGTGGTTGACGGAGCGTTTCGAGAGTTGTTCTTTGGTATTCAGGGAGTTCGTCTAAAAATAGCACGCCATTTGACGCCAAACTTACCTCACCTGGTTTTGCATCTTTTCCGCCGCCAGTAAGCGCCACAGTTGATGCGGTGTGATGAGGACTTCTAAATGGTCTTGATGAAAGCACACCTTTTTTAAGGTCAAGAGTGCCAGCAACAGAGTGTATTTTTGTTGTCTCAAGAGCCTCTTCAAAAGTCATATCTGGCATTATGGACGGAATGCATCTTGCAATCATTGTTTTGCCCGCTCCAGGAGGTCCAACCATTAAAATGTTATGCCCGCCAGCAACGGCGATTTCGATTGCACGTTTTGCGATTTTTTGACCCTTTACTCTTGAAAAGTTTTCGGTTATTTTGTCCGAAACCTCACCTATCCATTTGCGGTTTATGATTGGCTCTGCCAAAAGCGTTCCTGAAAGAAACGCACAAACATCACCTAGAGTTTCAAAAACATAAACCTCAACACCTTCAATATATGATGCCTCGTTTTCATTTGATTTTGGAATAATGAATTTGGTGAAACCCTGCTCTCTAGCAGAAATAAGCATTGGAAGGAGACCTGTTACGCTCTTGATTTTTCCGTCAAGACCAAGTTCGCCAAGAATAACGAACTTTTCTGCAGTTTTGCTTTTCAAACTGCCGCTAGACAAAAGTATTGCAACGGCGATTGCTAGGTCGAAAACTGGTCCTGATTTTTTAACATTTGCAGGTGCTAAGTTGACTGTTATTTTTTGAACAGGAAAAGTAAACCCTGAATTTTTGATTGCAGAGCGAACTCTTTCTTTTGATTCTTTAACCGCAATGTCGCCGAGACCAACAATGTCGTAACTTGGAAGTCCTTTGTTTTGGTCAACCTCAACGTCAATTTGGATTCCGTTTAAGCCGAGAAGCCCAAAACTTTTTATTTTTGAGAACATATTTCACCTCAATATCATAATAGCACAATAGCACGTTTATTACAAAACCAAAGCGACGAATTTTTTGCACAAAAAAAGAGATATGAAAACCATATCTCTTTTATAATTATCTAGCCTCTTTGATTCTTGCGTTCTTAGCAGTTTTGCCCTTAAGGTAGTAGAGTTTAGCACGTCTAACAACACCTTTACGAACGACTTGAATATGATCAATTTTTGGAGAGTGAAGTGGGAATGTTCTCTCAACACCAATTCCAAAAGATATACGACGAACAGTGAATGTTTCTCTAATGCCACCATTTTTACGAGCTATAACCACTCCTTCGAATGCCTGTAATCTTTCACGAGTTCCTTCAACAACTTTAACGAATACGCTAACAGTGTCACCAACTTTGAACTCAGGAATATCAGTGCGCATACCTTCTTTTTCGATTGTATCAATGATATTCATAGGTTTTCCTCCTTATAAAATTACGAATGAGTGTTCGTGCTAGCTCTTGGTGCAGAGGACCACTCATAATTCACGACGAAATTATACCATAAGCATTTTATAAAATCAAGCACTTTTTATAAAATTATTTTTTTATAATTAAAATGCGTCTTCTGTGTAGTTAATCTCGCCCGAGTCAACACTCGCAACGTCAAATCTTATTTGATATTTTGCAAACTCTGGCAAGGTTTGAAGATATCTTGCACCGCGAATGATGTTGAATTGTTTTTGCTCACTAACCGATTCTTTGCCCTCGCCAAAACCATCATTTGACCTCGCTTTAACTTCAGTTATAACAAGAAGGTCATTAACTTGTTTCATTCGGGTTTTGTAACTGATTTTGAGCATCTTTTTTTCTTTTCTGTCACTTCTCTTTAAGAGTTTTTTGAGTTGGATTTTTAAATTTTTCTTTTGAACTGCCTTTGGCAAGATTGAAATTATATCAAGTTCAACACCAACACAAGAAAAATTGGTTTTAACTACTTTAAAACCTCTTTTCTCCATAAATTCAACGGTCTTTTTTTCGCCGTCTTTCCAAATAAGTTCATTAAACATATTCTATTTATCCAAAAATTTTAAAAATGAAAGTCTGTGATAAACACAAGGTCCGTGTTCTTTGATTGCCTCAATGTGCGCTTTTGTGCCATAGCCTTTGTGTTTTTCAAAACCATAGACTGGGTATTCTTTTGCAAGCTCAGTCATTAACCTGTCTCTTGTGACCTTTGCTAAGATGCTCGCGCAACCTATTGAATAACTGAGTGCGTCGCCTTTGATGATTCCGCGAATGTTTGTGTTAACGTCAAGTTTTGAGATTGCATCAACTAACACAACATCTGGCTTGATTGTCATTTTTTCGATTGAACGCTTCATTGCAAGTTTTGTTGCTTCTAAAATGTTGATTTTATCAATGGTTTCTTCATCAACCATTTCAACCGTGTAGCAAATGGCTTTTTCTTTGATTTGCTCAGCCAAGAGTTCCCTCTTTTTTTCGCTAATTTTTTTGCTGTCATCAACACCTTCAATAATGTCATCAAGTGGCATCATTACGCACGCCACACAAACGGGACCTGCGAGCGGACCCCTGCCCACCTCATCGACGCCAGCAATCAAAAAGTGACCTTTTGCCTCTTCTTCTCTTTCAAACTTAAGTTTGTCTATTTGTTCTTTTTCTTTTGCCATAGTTTAACCTAATCAAGTGTTATTTTTCCAAGTTTTCCTGCTCTAAAATCATCAACAAAAGTCTTGCCTGCTCTGTGATAATCAATTTCTTTTCCGCGCATAATGAAACCGCGTTTTTCACAAAGTTGGTCATAGATTTCTATAAATTCTTCTCTGTCATAATCAACGTCGTATTTGGCTTTGACAAGTTCAGGATATTTTTCATAAATGAGCTGCATAAGTTCAAAGCCCATATCGGTCATATCAAATTCTTTGTCTGAAAGACAGCCGATGAACGCCAAGTTATGAGAAAGTTCTTCGTGGAAACGTGGCCACAAAATTCCTGGAGTGTCGAGCATTGTGAACATATCGTCAATCTTGAGCCAAGAGTTGACGCGAGTGACTCCTGCGATGTTGCCAGTTATTGCTTTTCTTGAGCCGCAAAGCATATTGATAAGAGTGCTCTTTCCTGTGTTTGGAACACCAAGAATTATAACCTTATAAGTTGCGTTTACACCCTTTTGTTTGTTCCTTTCAATCTTTTCAGCAAGAACCGCTTTTATGGCGTTTTTTACGCTGTTTCTAAATGCGTTTGAGTTTGCGCTAACTGTTATAACAGTTTTTCCTTTAGAAATGAAATCTTGTTTGATTTCTGCTGTTCTTTTGTCGTCAGAAAGGTCGCATTTATTTAAAACATAGATGATTGGTTTGTGGTGAACAATTTTGTCTACGAACGGATTTATGCACGCATAAGGCGCTCTTGAATCAAGAACGTATAAGATGCAATCAGCAAGTTTTATTTTTGTTTCTTCGATGTCCGCCATAGCATTTTTCATATGCCCTGGAAACCATTTTGAATCTTTCATATTTCTTTCCTTTTAATTTTCTTCCATAATGTCAGGTCTGCGATTTTTTGTGATTTCTTCAGCCTGTTCTTTTCTCCACTTATCAATTTTTCCGTGGTCGCCAGAAAGCAAGATTTCAGGAACTGTAAGCCCCATAAACTCTCTTGGCTTTGTGTATTGTGGATATTCAAGGAGCCCGTCTTCAAACGATTCACTTTCGGTTGAATCACTTGAATGAAGCACACCCTCAATGTGCCTTGAAATGGCGTCAACAACAACCATTGCTGGAAGTTCGCCGCCTGTTAAAACATAGTCGCCGATTGAAATTTCTTCATCAATCAAGAGGTCGATTATTCTTTGGTCAACGCCTTCATAGTGACCACACAAAATGATGAGGTGGTCATAGTTTTTTGCGAACTGGCGTGAAAGACCTTGAGAGAAGACTCTGCCCTTTGGGCTCATATAGATTTTGTGGGCTTTTTCATAGCCATCAATAGCCACAATCGCGTCATAGATTGGTTGTGGCATCATTAACATTCCTGGACCACCACCAAAGGTGTAGTCATCGCACTTTTTGTGTTTGTCGGTCGAATAATCTCGAATGTTTATAATGTTGATTTCAATCTTTCCGTCTTTTTTTGCCCTGCCCATAATGCTAGTTTCAAGAGGCGTGAACATTTCAGGAAAAAGTGTTAAAATATCAATCTTCATAATCACAAACTTCCTTGAATTTATCTTTATTTAAAACGAGTTTTTTCTCTTTGTAATCAAATGATGCAATAACACCTTTTACATTTGGAAACATTAGAGATTTGTTTGATTTGGTTTTAACAAAAAACACTTCTGCTGCGCCGTAATCTTGAACATCTTCAATAGCTCCAAGTTCTGCGTTGTCTTCAAAAAATACTGCAGAACCTTTAAGGTCTTCAATCAAGATTTTTCCAGCCACAAGCTCTCTATCAATAAAGAATGGTTTGTTTATGTATGTTTTTGCTTTCTCAAGGTCAACACCATCAAGCAAAACCACTATTGCGTCTTTTGTTTGAAAAAGCCTAGAAACCGCAAACTCAGTTCCTTTTTCGTCATACATTTTGTCTATTTTTTTAAGGTTAAAATCTTTGTCAAACTTTGCATTAATTTTCATTTGTCCAATAAATCCGTGAAGTTTGACAGCCTTTCCTATTTCGATAAGTTCCATAATTTTTCCTTTTAAATTTTTGATGAATTAAGTGATTTTTGTTTTTCTTTTCTAAAAAATAAGATTGTTCCAACAATGATTGTAACAAGCATTGCTGACTCTAACAAAAAGCCAAATAGTGAGCCAATGAACGCGTAATAAATCACAGTGCAGATGCTTGATGCAATTCCAAGAAGTTTGTAGACTTTTTCGTTTCTTTGCCACACAGCAATGGTGTATGTAAGTGAGCCAAAGACTGAAAACAAACTCAAGAAACCTTCAAATGTTGTGATTGAAATTGCAATTAGCAAAGTCAAGAACACGCCCAAAATCAACCAGTCAAGCCAGTCGATTTTGTCATTTTCAGTTTTGTTTTGCACTAAAAAAACAATATTTCTAATAAGCGCTAAAATTGTAACCAACAGCCCTGACCAAGCCGACAAAAAGAAATATGATGTGGCATTGGTCAAGATTGCAAACATACTAAGCACAAGCAATAATCTTCTGTTTTTTACAAAATATGTTGCTCCCAAAAGAATATATGTGATTATAACAAATATTTGAGATAAGATATATTCCATAAAAATCCTTACGATATGATTATAACAAATTTGCTTTGGTTAGTAAAGATAAAAATAACTTCTTGAGAAACCCAAGAAGTTATTTGAATTAGTCTTCAATAATTTGAATGTGAACATCACGAAGCAACTTTTCATCAACTGTGTTTGGAGCGTTGCAAAGTGGGTCTTGAGCGTTCTTGTTCATTGGGAACGCATAGACGTCACGAATGAACTCGTTGTGAGTTAAAAGCATCATAAGTCTGTCAAAACCTGGTGCACAACCTGCGTGAGGTGGAGCGCCATAAGAGAATGCATTGTAAAGCGCTGGGAACTTGTTTTCAACAACTTCTTTGCCGTAGCCAGCAAGTGCGAAGAGTTCAACCATCATATTTTGGTCGTGGTTTCTAACCGCACCTGACAAACTTTCGTAGCCGTTGATAACTAAGTCATATTGATATGCAAGCGCCTTGAATGGTGCTTTTTTGATTTCTTCTAAAGTGCCTTGAGGCATTGAGAATGGGTTGTGTGAAAACTCAATTTTTCCGTCATCTGTTTTTTCATAGAATGGGAAATCAACAATCCAACAGAACTTGTAGTCATTTGCGTCAATGAGTTCAAGTTGTTTTCCAAGTTCGTTTCTAAGAACGTTTGTGAGTTTGATTGCCTTTTCTTCTTCGTCAGCAATAAAGAACAATGTGTCGCCTGCCACAAATTCAGTTTTGTATTTGAGCGCAAGTTTTTCTTTGTCGCTAATAAACTTTGCAGCACCGCCAGAAAGTTCATCATTTTCACCAACGTTGAAGTATGCTAAGCCTTTTGCCTCTCTTGATTTTAAGAACTCTGTGAGTTTATCAAACCATTTGCGGCCTTTGTCAGCAGCCTTTGCTTTGATGCATTTGATTGTTTTGCCTTGGAACACACTGAATGTGGTTTCAGCAAAAATGTCTGTTGCATCGTGAACCAAAAGTGGGTTTCTAAGGTCTGGTTTATCTGAGCAGTAGTCACGAATTGCGTCTGCGTAACTGATTCTCTTAAACTCGGTTATATCGAAGTTTGCGAACTTTTTGAAGATTGCTCTATATAAGCCTTCAACGATTTCAAAAACGTCTTCTTGAGTTGCAAAAGCCATTTCCATATCAATTTGATAGAACTCTGTTGGGCTTCTGTCTGCACGAGCGTCTTCGTCTCTAAAGCAAGGAGCGATTTGGAAATATCTGTCTACTCCTGACACCATTAAAAGTTGCTTGAATTGTTGTGGTGCTTGTGGAAGCGCATAGAACTTTCCTGGGTTGAGTCTGCTTGGAACCAAAAAGTCTCTTGCACCCTCTGGGCTTGACGCTGTGAGGATTGGAGTTTGAACTTCCATAAAGTTTTGTTCGTTCATATAGTTTCTAACAAACAAAAGAAGGTCGCTTCTAAGTTTGAGCATTTTTTGGTTATATTCTGCTCTAAGGTCAAGATAACGATATTTAAGACGAATGTCTTCAGCAACTTGCTCACTGTTTTTGATTTCGAATGGGAGCGCACTTGTGCACTTTCCAAGCATTGTGATGCTTTCAGCAACAACTTCAATGTCACCTGTTGGCATATTTGGGTTTTTGCTTTCTCTTTCAATAACCTTTCCTTCAACAGAGATAACGTCTTCTTTGTTTAAAGGAATGAATTCTTTATTTAAAACAACTTGAGTTTTGCCGTATTTGTCACGGAGAACCACGAATGTGAGTTCGCCAAGTTTTCTAATTGTGTCAACCCAGCCAGCAAGTTTTACAACCTTGCCAACATCTCCAATTCTTAAACTTCCGTTGTCAATGTTTCTGTATTTATTAATTGTAACTTTTTCCATAATTTCTGCCTTTTATAATTGTTTATTCACCTGGTTCAGTTTCGTCTGGTTCATCTGCTGGAGTTTCTGGTTTTGCTTCTGCAGCGTCTTCTGGAGCAGCAGTTGCAGGTCCATCAGTCTTCTTTTCGTCTTCTTTTGCTTGAGTGAGGCTCTTGCAAAGTTTGCCGATAACAGATTTTGCCATTACTAAGTGTTCAAGGTCTTTATCTTTCTCATCATCTGGGAGATAAATGTATGCTGTGTCAAGTTCTTGGTTTGTGAAGATTTGTCCTTGATATTCGTCATAATAAACGTTGTCTCTTGAAATCCAAGCCTCGTGGATACCGTTTGCAACTGCGATTGTAACAAACTTTTGAACTTCTGGATTTTCGTGTGTGAGACCGTCCCAACAAGTGATTACTGACCTAGCAGCAGTTTTTCCTGCCATATAGTTGTCTTTCTTCCAATATGGTGAAAGATGAACAAAATCAGTGTTTGCGATGTCCATACAAACAACACCGTCTTTAACATAGAGTGTTGCACTTTGTGGAATTTTTCCGTCCAAAACTTCTTGAACAAACTCTGCATCCATTGGGTCTGTGAGTTTCTTTTCACGTGGATTGTTTGCAAGACCTTGCTCATTTGGCTTATCTAACTTTCTTGATTGACAATATGCATCGTGGAGCATATAACCCATCATTGCACCAATCAAGTGTTGGTCTTCAAGTGAAATGGTTTTTTCCTTTTTTGCTCTTTCAATGATTGCGTTCATTGAAATTGCTGCATATTCACTGAACTCAACTTTTCTGCCGAGTTTGGTTTCAATAACCTTCATTTCTGCTTCCATTCTTTTTGTGACAGCATTGATGTCACGAACAATATAACTTGCCATATATAATTCCCCCTTATACAGCATAATAATAGCACAATAAGCCAAGAATATCAATAAATAAACACAAAAAAATAAGGCTTAAAGCCTTATTTTTCAAATTTAACAAACACGTGTTTGCCGTTCTTTTTAGCAGATGTTCTAACAACAGTTCTAATTGCTGTTGCAACCTTTCCACTTCTGCCGATGATTTTACCAAAATCTTCTTCAGCAATGTGAACAATATAAACAGTTTCTCTGTCTTTTGCTTCTTCTCTAACTTCAACGGCGTCTGGATTGCTAACAAGATTTTTAACAATAAATTCTACTAACTCTTTCATATGCGTCACCGAACTTATTTAGATTTCTTGCTTTCAATAGCACCAGATTTAACTAAAAGAGCTCTAACTGTTTCTGTTGGTTGAGCACCTTTCTTAATCCAATCTTGAGCTTTTGCGTTGTCAATTTTGATTTCTTCAGGATTAGCGATTGGGTTGTATGTTCCAACTAAATCAATATATTTTGCGTCTCTAGCAACTCTAGAATCAGCAACTACGATACGATAAAAAGGACTCTTTTTATCACCTAATCTTGTAAGTCTCATTTTAACTGCCATCTTTTTTCTTCCTCCGATTTGTTTTTTATTTATCATAAACAGCGACTCCGCTGTAATGAGCTTAGAATTTAAATCTTCCACCAAGCATCTTTTGAAGTTTTCCGTTGTTCATATTCTTCATCATTTGTTTGGTTTGTTCGAATTGCTTCATAAGACCATTTACGTCTTGAATGGTTGTTGCGCTTCCCGCAGCAATTCTCTTTCTGTTGCTTGCCTTGATTGAATCAGGATTCAAGCGTTCTTTTTTTGTCATTGACTGAATGATTGCTTTATATTTTTTCATTTTGGTCTCGTCAATGTCGGTCGCTTTAATCTTTCCGCCGAGCCCTGGAATCATTCCAACAAGGTCAGCAAGGTTGCCCATCTTTCCAATTTGCTCGAATTGAATCAAGAAATCGTCAAGTGTGAATGTGTTTTTTCTAAGGTTTTCTTCAACTTTTTTAAGTTCTGCCTCATCAACTGCGGCTTGTGCTTTGTCGATAAGAGTTAACACGTCACCCATACCAAGAATTCTTGATGCCATTCTGTCTGGGTGAAATGGTTCAATGTCACCAATCTTTTCACCAACACCACAGAATTTGATTGGTTTGCCAGTCACTGCTTTAACAGAGAGTGCCACACCGCCTCTGGTGTCGCCGTCAAGTTTTGTTACGATTACGCCAGTGATTTCAAGTCTTTCATTGAACTCTTTTGCAACGTTAACAGATTCTTGACCTGTCATCGCGTCAATTGTAAGAAGAATTTCTGTTGGAGCAACTTCCTTTTTGATATTTTCAAGTTCCTTCATTAATTCTTCATTGATTTGAAGACGACCTGCTGTGTCGATAATAACTGTGTCATTGCCCATCTTTTTTGCTTGGGCGATTGCTTCTTTTGCGGTTTTTACTGCATTTGATGTGCCTTTTTCAAAGAAATCAACACCTGCATTTTTTGCACCAATTCGAAGTTGTTCAATTGCTGCAGGTCTGTAGATGTCACACGCTGCAAGAAGTGGTTTTTTGCCTTGCTTTTTGAGCATAAATGCAAGTTTTCCACACATTGTGGTTTTACCTGCACCTTGCAAACCGCACATCATTATAACTGTTGGCGGATTTGAAGAAACCTCAAGTTTAGCATTTGTTTCACCCATCAAACTAACAAGTTCATCACGAACAATCTTGATAACTTGTTGACCTGGAGTCAAGCTATTAAGTATTTCTTCACCCACTGCCTTTTCTGAAACTTTGTTAATGAAGTCTTTGGCAACCATAAAGTTGACATCGGCTTCAAGCAAAGCAATTCTAACTTCACGCATTGCTTGTTTGATTTCAAGTTCGGTGAGTTTGCCGTGCTTTGTGAGTTTTGAAAAGATGTGGTTTAGTCTTTCGCCTAGTGATTCAAATAATCCCACGCTTTTTCTCCTTTTTATAAGTTTGATATGATTGAATCTAACTCTTCAGCCTGCTCTTTTGAGTCAAGGTGTGTTTTTAATTCTATCAACTTTTTGCGTAATAATTCGTTGTTTTCAACAAAATGGCATTTTTCTTCAAATTCAACAAGTTGTTTTTTGGCTTTTGTGAGCGCATCGTGAATTGCTTGTCTTGAACCGTTTTCAAGTTCTGCCATTTCACTTGCGGAAATATCCATATTTAAAAACTTGTCCATAACTTCATATTGCTTATTTGAAAGAAGTTTTCCATAGGCATCAAAAAGCTTGGTGTAACTATTTAGTTCTTGAATTTGCATTACCATTTCCTCTTGTAAAGCATTATTACTTTACATAGTATATAACACCCAGAAAGTTTTGTCAATGATTTTTTCAAAAAAATAAACTCTTGAAACTAATCAAGAGTTTTGTCTTTATTATTAATAAATGTTTCTGTCACACCATTAAAGATAAACACGAGCGATGCTGAGAGCAAGAGCGCGCCAATGATGTCTGTGAACCAGTGAACACCAGAGAGCATTCTGCTAACAACAAGCAAGGTTTCTAAAATGATTGCAATGTCGTCAATAATAAACATTGTGTTTTTGTTTGGAATATAGAATTTGCTGAGTTGAGACAACGCTGCAAAAACCAATGTTGTCACCAAAAACACGTGAGTTGATGGGAAAGACGCAACAAGTTCACCATTTTCTAAGATTGGCCTGTGGTTGATTACAACGAGTTCGAAGAGAACATAGAAACAAACAACAACCGCATATAAACCTGCTAAAAGATAAAGGTTTTTGTCTACTTTTTTAAGGCTTTTTCTCTTGATAAGTTGAACAACGCCAAGCACAACAAATGCGAGCGCCCCGCATAGAGCCAAAACCATTATAACATCGCCGATAATGTCCCAAACCTTGTTGTTTGAACTAAGCATAAAAAGTTCATTTAGCCCAGCAAGACCAATTTTTGAACCAAGTGGACCAATAGGCTCAACGCCCACAAATTTTACAAGAACCGTGAAGATGACAAACAATAAAAATAAGCCGCCACCAATAATAAAATTTTTATTTAACTTTTTCATTTGTAATTCCTCATTTATTCAAAGATTGCTTCAACAAATTCTCTTGCGTCAAAGTCTAAAAGGTCTTCAGCTGACTCACCCACGCCAATATAGCGCACAGCAATATCATAGTCACTAGCAAGACCCACAACAAAGCCACCTTTGCTGGTTCCGTCAAGTTTTGTGATTACAATGTCAGTGAGTTCAACAGCCTCATTGAATAATTGAACTTGATTGATTGAGTTTTGACCAGTTGTTCCGTCAACCACAATAAATTTGTGATATTCAGCCTCTGGCCATTCACGAGAAACAACCTTTCCAATCTTTTTGAGTTCTTCCATAAGATTGATTTTGTTATGAAGACGACCTGCGGTGTCGATAAGGAGCACATCTGCACCCTTTGCCTTGCTTGAAGCGATTGCATCAAACACGACTGCAGACGCATCTGCACCTTGCTCACCAGAGATATACTTCGCCTTAACTCTGTCAGCCCAAACTTTGAGTTGGTCGCCTGCTGCAGCCCTGAATGTATCAGCTCCAGCAATGACTACCTTTTTGCCCATATCACTGAATTTTTTGGCAATTTTTCCAATAGTTGTGGTTTTTCCAACGCCATTGACACCAACAACCATTATAGCAAGAGGATAACTATATTCCTCCGCCTCGGTTCTTGATAAAATGTCAACCAAGATTTCTTTTAAAACTTCTCTACATTCGTCTGTCTTTTTAAGTTTTCTTGACTTTGCTTCTTCTCTTAAGTTGTCTAAAATTTCTTCGGTTGCAGAAGTGCCGATGTCTGCACTGATTAAGATATATTCGAGTTCTTCATAAAAGTCTTCGTCAATATCGTTTCCAGTGAAGACATATTTCAATTTTTCGGCAAATGATTTTTTTGTGTTTTTGAGCCCACTAACGAGTCTTGAAAAAAATCCCATAAATTCTCCTTGAATAATTAGTTGTCGCTATTATCGATTTTAATAGCCTCTGAAAGTTTAACTGAAACTACTTTTGATACACCCTTTTCTTCCATAGTTACACCATAGAGAGAGTCAGCAAGTTCCATTGTTGGCTTTCTGTGAGTGATGACAATGAACTGTGTGTCACCACTGAATTTGTGCAAATATTTAGCATAACGTTCAACGTTTGCATCGTCGAGCGCTGCTTCGATTTCGTCAAGCACACAGAATGGCATTGAACGAAGTTTTAAGATTGAGAACAAGATTGCAACGGCTGTAAGTGCCTTTTCACCACCAGAAAGGAGAGTGATTGATTGCAACTTTTTGCCTGGAGGCTCTGCGATGATGTCGATACCACATTCCAAAATATTCTTTGGGTCTGTGAATGTGATGTCAGCCTTACCACCACCAAAGAGTTCTCTAAAGATTGTTTGGAAGTTTCCTCTAATCTTTTCGAAACATTCACCGAATTGAACTTCCATTTTTTCGGTTAAATCTTTAATGATTGTGTTAAGGTCATCTTTAGCCTTTGTCATATCATCTCTTTGTTTTACAAGTTCCTCATAACGCTCAGAGATTGTTTTGATGTCTTCAATCGCTGCAAGGTTAACAGTTCCAAGACGTTGGATTTTTCTCTTGATTTCTTGGGCATCTGCAAGACCTTGTTTAATGTCAAAGTTTTCAACAACAAACTTCTTTGAATCGGCATAAGTCATTTGATATTCTTCCCAAACACGTGTTTGAAGATTTTCAAGGTCTGTGTCGATTTTAACAAGTTTGTTTTCTTCTTTTGCTTTCTTTTCGTTTGCTCTTTGAATTTCACCAGCAAGCATCATTTTGTTTGCATCGGCTTCATTCATTTCTTGTTGACACTTTTTCTTTGTTTCAGAAATTGATGTGATTTTATCTTTCACAAGGTCGATTTTCTTTGCACTTGCAGAGAACGCACTTGTGGCTTTGATGTCTTCAATGTTTTGCTCAAGTTCAGCAATTTGTTGGTTGTTCTTTTGAACTTCCAAGAGGTTTTCTTTTGCTCTAAACTCGTTTTGAGCAACTGAAACCATAATTCTCTCAAGTTCGTTTTCAATGTTCTTGAGGTTGTTTCTTTCAGCCTCAACAGTGATTTTGAGTTCACCAATTTTTTCAAACAACTCATCTCTTTCTGCTCTAAGTTTTCCAAAGTTGTCGGTTGCTTGCTTTTTGCTTGCTGCGGCTTGAGTCTTTTTGCTGTCAACGTCTTCTTGCTCTTTGCTGATGCGTTCAATTTCATTCTCAACAAAGTCAATTTTATCGAGGTTTGCAGTGAAAATGATTTCGTGTTCAGCAAGGGCTTTTAATGTTTCGTCTCTTTGAACATCAAGGTTGTCAATAACCTCTTCTTGTTTTGCTTTTTGCATTTCAAGCGAGTGAATTTCATCAACGATTGCTCTTGATTTTTCATTGAGAGCAGCAATTTTTTCACGAACAGAGTCTTGTTCTGCAGTGAAGTCTTCAATTCTCTTTTTGAGTCCATCAAGGCTGTTTTTGAGTTCGTCAATTTCTCTGTCACGGCTCAAAATGTTTGTGTTATTTTCTTTTCTGCTACCACCAGTAAGTGTTCCTTGAGGGCTGATTACGTCACCTTCGAGTGTAACAATTTTTGTTGAGTAGCCAGTTGCTCTTGAAAATTCAACAGCGTTGTCCATATTGTCAATGATGATTGTTGAACCAAGCAAGCTCTTGAATACTTTGTCATATTTTGAGTCATAGTCAATAAGTTCGCTTGCGATTCCGCAAACACCACGCATATTGAGTTTGTTTTCTGCTTGAGAAGAGATATATCTCTCTTTTACAGAAGTTATTGGAAGGAATGTTACCCTACCAAACTTGTTTGTTTTGAGGTATTCGATAAGTGATTTTGCATCGTCTTCGTTCTTTGTAACGATGTTTTGAACACTTGCACCAAGCGCCATTTCGATTGCAACTTCATACTTTTGTGGAACACGCATAAGCGATGCAACAACGCCAATAACTTTTCCGCCGACACTTGAACCTTCGTGTGCTTGTTCCAAAAGTCTTCTAACACTGATTGCAAAGCCTTCGTTATACTCTTTCATTTCAGAAAGTGCGTTATAACGGCTGAGGCTTGTGTGATATTTTACCTTTGCACTGTCGATTTCTTCAGCAAGGTTGTCATATTTTGCATCGAGAGCATCAATCTTTCCAATGATTTCTTCTCTCTCTTCTTCTTTCTTTTCGATTTTTTCTTCAATTTTGTCAATTTCTTCTTCTGCAACGTCAATTTTGTAATCGAATGATTTATTGTCGTTTTCAAGAGAATCTTTTTCTTCCAAAAGTTCTTTTTGACGTGTTTTTAATGATTCAAGTTGTGTTTCATATTTCAAAAGTCTTGATTTAACGTCACCAGAGGTTTCCAAGGTCATATAAAGCTCGGAATCAATGCTTTCTGCATCTGCCTCACCAAGACTAAGTTTTTCAAGTGTGCTTTTATAGTTAACATCGAGTCTGGTTTGTTCGGTTTCAAGTTCAGCAAGTTTCTTTTCAGCATTTTCTTTGTCTTTCAAAAGTTCTTGCTCTCTTTCTTTGCCTTGTTTAACAATAAACTCACTATGACCGATATCGCTCAAAATTCTTTCATTTTGTTCTCTTGCCATAGAGATTTTTTCGTTAAAAAGTTTGATTTCACCATTTTGTTTTTCAAGTTCAACAGTGAGGTTCAAAAGTTCGTCTCTAAGGGCACTTAAGGTGTCGTCAAGGCTCTCAATTTGTTGCTGAGTCATTTCGTATTTGTTAACTGCCAAATTGAAGTCATTTTCACGAAGTGCAATTTCTTCTTCAATGGCGTGAATAACGTCATAAATCTTTTGTTTTTCAGCATTTGAGTTGTCGCTTTCATAAACATAGATGTTGATTTCAAGTTCTTTTAATTTGTTTGAAAGTTCCAAGAAAACCTTAGCATTTTCTGCTTGGTGTTTAAGTGGTCCAAGTTGTCTTTCAAGTTCCAAAATAATGTCATTGATTCTAATGAGATTATCGTTAACCCTGTCAAGTTTTGACACAGAACTTGCTTTTTCTTCCTTGAACTTTGAAATGCCTGCTGCTTCTTCAAAGATGTTTCTTCTATCTTCTGGTTTTGCTGACAAAATGCTGTCAATTTTACCTTGACCGATTACGCAGTAACTCTCTTTTCCAAGACCAATGTCACGGAACGCATCGATAATATCTCTACGTCTGCAAGTGTTTTTGTTGATTTGATATTCACTCTCACCACTCTTGTAGAGTTTTCTTGTGAGAACAACTTGCTCATAGTCAAGATTAAAGATTTTGTCTTTGTTATTAAAATATAACGAAACCTCACAGTATGATTGAGGTTTTCTGTTTTGAGTTCCATTGAAAATAACGTCTTGCATAGACGCGCCACGCATTGATTTTGCGCTTTGTTCACCCATAACAAAACGAATGGAATCAGCAACGTTACTCTTTCCACAACCGTTTGGTCCAACAATAGCAGTTATACCAGATTCAAACTTAATTTCAATCTTGTCTGCAAATGATTTAAAGCCATATATGTCTAACTTTTCAAAATTCATAAAATATTCACCTAAATCTGTTCTAGTTTGTTTATTGCTGCGCTTGCCGCAACTTCTTCAGAGGCTCTTTTGTTTGTGCCTGTTCCAGAGCCCATTTTAACGTCGTTAATGAAGACGTTTGTCTTGTAAATCGGTGCGTGGTCAGCGCCTGATTTTGATGTTTGATAAACAATCTTTGCTTGCTTTAACATTTCTTGAAGTTTGGTTTTTGGGTCTTCAGTGTAGCCGTGAACCTTGATGTTATCCAAGATTCCACCGACTGCCATATTGAAAAACTCTTTGGTTTTTTCCATTCCGCCATCAAGATAGATTGCACCAGCGATTGCCTCAAACATATCACATTTAACCGCTTTTGATGTGTTTGTGTTTTTGCTTTCGCCAACACCGCGCAAAAGATATTTATCAAGCCCGAGTCTGTCAATCGCCTCAGCAAGAGGTTTTTCACTCACCACGGTTGCTCTAATTTTTGAGAGGTCGCCCTCTTTTTTTCCAAACTCGAGATATAATCTTTCGGTTATGATAAACTCAATAACTGCATCACCCAAAAACTCAAGTCTTTCGTTTGATTCAACTCTGTGTTCATTTGAATAACTTGAGTGAGTTAAGGCTTTCAAAAGCAATTTGCTGTTTTTGAATTTGTAACCGATGATTTGCTCGACCTTGCTAAGTTCAAATTGTTTTTTCACTATTCTTCTCCAGCAATACTAGAATTTTTTATACCTTCACGCATTTTTTCGATGTAGTTTGATTTATGGATTTCCATTACTTGCAACACGCAAGAATAGATTGTTTTTGCTTTGCTTGAGCCGTGTGACTTAACCAAGATTTTGTTGATTCCCAAAAATGGTGAGCCACCAACATCTGTATAGTTGAGCCTTGCTTTAATCTTTTTCAAAGCCTTTTTCATAAACAAGTATCCAGTTTTTGCACGAACGCCACCAGCTTTGATTTCTTGTTTCAAAACTTCCATAAAGCATTTGATTGTGCCTTCGGCAGATTTTAAAGCAACGTTTCCAGTGAAACCATCGCAAACAAGAACGTCATAGTCACCAGAGAGCATTTCTCTTGCTTCCATATTTCCAACAAAGTTGATTTCAGGAGTGTTTTTCAAGAGTTCAAATGTTTGATGAATTTGTTCATTGCCTTTGTGTTCTTCAACGCCATTTGAAATGAGACCAACTCTTGGGTTTTCAATTCCAAGCATTGATTTAACATAAATTGAACCCATAATTGCAAATTGTTGCAAATATTCTGGTTTGCAGTCAACGTTTGCACCACAGTCAATAAGAAGAGTTTTTCCACCAGTCATTGTTGGAAGGAATGGTGCAAGTGCTGGACGCTTAACCCCGTCCATTCTGCCAATAACAAAAAGACCACCAGCAAGAACTGCGCCAGTGCTGCCCGCACTAATCATTCCAATAACATCTTCTCTATCTTTCAAGATATTAAGACCCGCAACAAGCGAACTGTCTTTTTTTCTGCGGATTGCCATTGTTGGTGACTCGTTGCAAGAAATAACGTCTTTTGCATCAACAATTTCAATTTTGTTTCCTTTATATCCAACCTCGTCCATAACCTTTTGAATTTCTTCTTGGTTGCCCGTCAAAATGATTTCAACATCTTCAATAAGGTTCACTGAGGTGATTGCGCCTTTAACAAGTTCGTCTGGTGAATAGTCAGCACCATAACAATCAATAACTATTTTCATACATACTTCTCCTATTGTAACAAATACATTATATATTATTTATAATTTAATTTCAATTAAATTCGCAAAAAAAAGAGAAGCCAAATTTTGACTTCCCTTAAATTTTGTTTAAAAATTAGTCTTCGTATTTTTGAACAGCTTTTAACAAATATTGTTCATAGCTATCTCTAAGTGTAGAAATAATTTTTTGTTCATCTTCACTGAGTTTTGAAATATCGATAGATTTGAGTTCAGCAACGAATTCTTTGTCACCATAAAGTTCTTCAAGTGCAACAAAGTCTGCATTGAATGATTTTTCAAGATTTCCTCTCTTGTAGTCAATTTCATAAACAGAAACTTCGCGTGCTTTGTTTTCTTTTCTCTTTTCTTCAACTGCTGCCAATTCTTCAGTTTTTGCTTGTGATGTTTGAGATACTTCTTTTTCATAGTCTCTTTCACAAACAGCAACCAAATATTTATATTCTTCTTCAATGAATTTCAAGATATCTTCTTCTGTTTTGTAAGTTTCAGCCATTTTTAATCTATATTCGCAGTTTTCTTTTTTGCTTACAAGGTCAAGAAGTTGTCTCTTTAATGATTCAATTTCTTTTGGCGCTCTTTCTTTTGCTTCAAATTTCTTTTTGAAGATTTTTCTCATAATAATGTTGTCTGGAACATCTTCGTCAACAAGTTTTTCAAGTTTTTCAATCTTGTCTTTAACTGCTGTGATTTCTTCATCAAGTTTTTTGATTTCAAGTGGCATTGAAGCCCCATCTTTCATAAAACGAACTCTCAATGTTTCAGCAACTGCCTTTTTGGTTCCTTCTGGGTCAACTTCAAATTTTTGAAGCAAACCTTTTGCTGAACCCATTGGATAGAAGTTGTTTGTTGCTAAAAGCTCTTCAACTGAAGCAATTCTTCCATCAGTATCCATTGAACCTGCAAGGAGTTTTAATCCCATTACTGAAATGTATGCTCTTGAAGAGTGATATGTTTCAGTTCTATCCATATATGGGTGGTAAACTTCTCTTTCACCTGTGATAACTTCATAGGTGTATCTTTCTTGATCCATTCCAGCCCAAATTTTCTTTGCTTCAACACCTCTAAGTTCTTTAATTTCATCTTTAATTGTTGTCATTGTAACAAAAAGTTCATTGTCGATTCTTCTAACTTCTTCGTTATTTGCTCTACGACTCTTTACTTCTTCTTCCAATTTTCTCAACTCTTTATATTTTGCTAATAAATCTGTAATTTTTGACATTTGTTTTCCCCCTATGTGCATTTTAATTTTAGCACAAATGCACCTGTTGCCGCAATTTAATTTAAGCGGTTATTATAACAAAATAACCAAATTTTCTATAAAAAGCCCGTTTTTATTGTCTTTTAGATTATTCTTGACCCATTTCAAAGCCAATAGCAATCCCTGCATCACTTCTAAGAGCCGATAAAATATGTCTATATTCTTCAGGAACATCGGTTGTGTATTTAAGTTGTTCTAAAAATGATGCATCAGTTTTAGATTCCTTATAAAGTTTGTCATATTCTGCCTTAAGTTCTTTGTATATTTCTTGAATTCTCTCTAAATCAGCCTTGGCACTTAAATAGATTCTCAAGAGTTCTTCACTGTCTGGGTCTGATTGAAGTGCTCTCCAAGCATCTTTCATAGTTGTTTCAGCAATTTTCATATATTCACACATTTCTGAAACAATCTTGTATGCGTCCATAACATCATATAACTTTGACATTGTTTTTCCTCCCTTCTTTGGTAATTATATTATAACATAATATAAACTCATAATCAATACCCAATTTTGAGATAAAACCACGAATTTTTGCAATAAAAAAATGGGCTTAACGCCCATTTATTTTAACTATTTGTTTTCGTCAGCTTTAACTGCAACTTTTTTTTCGCCATCATAGTAACCACAGCTATCACAAACAGCGTGTGAACGCTTAAATGCGTGGCATTGTGGACATTCAACAAGTGTTGGAGCTGATGCTTTCCAGTTAGCGATTCTGCTTCTACCTTTAGCTTTAGAGACCTTTTTCTTTGGAACTGCCATTATGAACCCTCCTATTATCCTAAATCTGTTTCCAGATTGCAATTTTTAATTTTGATTTGTGCAAAATACTTCACACTAATCAATAAAGCATACTAATAATACACCAAGATTGATTGTTTGTCAATCACATTTTTATAAATAAATTTCAACTATTTTATTTTGTGAGTCTTTCTGTATCTTTAGCAATCATCAATTCTTCATCGGTTGGAATAACATAAATCTTAACTTTAGAATCGTCTGCTGAAATAATGTTAACTTCACCGCGTTTGAAGTTGTTGTTCTTATCTTTATCAAGAACGATTCCCATTCCTTCTAAGCCAACAAGAACGCTTTCACGATATTCTGCACCGTTTTCACCAACACCAGCTGTAAAGCAGATTGCATCAACTGTGCCAAGTGCTGCATAATATGCGCCGATATATTTCTTAACTCTATAAGCGTGCATATTGAGAGCAAGTCTGCAGTTTTCAGCCTTTTCGCTTGTATCTTCTTTGTTGTATGCAAACTCTTCAACGTCACGCATATCGCCTGAAACTTCAGAAATTCCAAGAAGCCCGCTCTTTTTATTCATATAGTTAACAACTTCGTTAACGCTCATTCCTGAATTTTGCATAAGTGATTCAACTACTGATGCGTCGATGTCACCACAACGTGTTCCCATCATAACGCCTTCAAGTGGTGTGTAACCCATTGTTGTGTCGATACATTTTCCTTCTTTAATAGCAGAAAGTGATGCACCATTTCCAATGTGGCAAACAATAAAGTTGCCTTTCTTGCCTTCCAACTTCTCAAGTTCGCCAGCAATGAATTTGTGGCTGGTTCCGTGGAAACCATATTTTCTAATCTTCCACTTTTTGTATGCCTCGTTTGGAAGTGCATAACGATATGCATAGTCTGGCATTGTAGCGTGGAATGTTGTGTCAAATACTGCAACTTGTGGAACACCTGGAAGAAGTTCAGCACAAGCCTTTACGCCAGCGATGTTTGCTGGTTGGTGAAGAGGTCCAAGTGGAATAAGCTCTTCAAGCTGAGCAAGAACCTCGTCTGTGATAACTGCTGAATCACTGAAGATTTCACCACCGTGAAGAACTCTGTGACCAACAGCGTCAATGTCTTTAAGTGAAGAAATTGCTGGAACTTTGTCGCTAAGCAAACAATCCATAACAACCCTGAGTGCCTGTGTATGGTTTTTCATTTCAACTTCTTCTTCAAATTTCTTTCCGTCAGTTTTGTTTGTGTGTCTGCCATCAATACCGATTCTTTCGCAAAGACCTTTTGTGATGACTTTTTCTGTTTCCATATCCATTACTTGATATTTAAGTGATGAACTACCTGCGTTTACTACTAATACTTTCATTTTTTACTCCTTAAAATCCTAAATTATAATGATTGAAGAATTGTGATTGCCATATTGAGCACAATTTCTTCTGCGCTTGTTCCACGAGAAAGGTCGTTAACTGGTTGGTTCAAACCTTGAAGAACTGGGCCAACTGCCTTTACGTTTGCAAGTCTTTGAACAAGTTTGTATGCAATGTTTCCTGCGTTGAGGTCTGGGAAAATCAATACGTTTGCTCTTCCCTCAACTGGAGAGCCTGGCGCTTTGAGGTCAGCAACTGACTTAACAAGTGCTGCGTCTGATTGAAGTTCGCCGTCAATAATAAGGTCTGGTTTTCTTTCTTTAACCATATTAAATGCTCTTTTTACTTTGCAAACATTTTCATCAGTCATTTCATCGCCTGACTTTGTTGAATATGAAAGCATTGCAACTCTTGGGGTCATTCCACAAATCTTTTCAGCGGTTTCGCTTGAAAGAATTGCAATTTCTGCAAGGTCTTCATCTGTTGGATTTGGGTTAACGCCACAGTCAGCAAAAACCATAAATCCATTTTCGCCAAATTTTTCTTCATTTGGTGATTCAAAAATGAACACTGAAGATACCTTTTTAGCACCTGGTTTAACTTTTACAATTTGGAATGCTGGACGAAGAACGTCAGCTGTGTGAGTGATTGCACCTGAAACAACGCCGTCTGCATCGCCGAGCCTGAGCATAAGCATTGCATAAACAAGTTTGTCTTTAACTTGTTCTCTTGCCATTTCTTCAGTCATACCTTTGCTCTTTCTAAGTTCAACAAGTGTTGAAGTGTAAGTTTCTTTCTTTTCGTTATCAACTGTTGGGTCAACAATTTCAATATTTTTTAACATTTCTGCTGTATATTTAGGTTCAAGCTCTGCTTTGTTTCCAAGAAGAACTACGGTGCAGAGATTCATTTCAGCAGCCATTCCTGCAGCTTTTAAAACTCTTTCATCTTCGCTTTCTGTGAGAACAATTCTTTTGCCTGTTCCCTTTGCTTTTTCAATTAATTTATCAAAAACATTAGACATAAATTTTCTCCAAAAATATTATTGATTATAAAACAATTTTGTTTATAATAAGGTTATATTACACCAGTTGCTTAAAAATTTCAAGCAATTAAACGGAGAAATTATGAACTTTTGTGGAGTTATTTGTGAGTTCAATCCGCTGCATAACGGACACGAATATTTGATTCAAGAAGCAAAAAAACAAACAGGCGAAGATATCGTTTGTTTGATGAGCGGAAACTTTGTTCAACGCGGAGAACCTGCCTTTGCAAACAAATATGAAAGAGCAAAAAATGCAATCGCAGCGGGAGCCACCGCAGTGCTTGAACTGCCGACAGTTTATGCTTGCTCGAATGCGGAAAATTTTGCCTATGGTGCGGTCAAAATTTTAGACGCACTTGGAGCAGACACCCTTGCCTTTGGAGTCGAGAATGCAGACCTTGAACTCTTAGAAAAAATTGCCAAACTCAAAGCAGAAAATTCTGCATCTTTTGCAGAGTCATTTAAAAACGAAATTGAAAATGGAATCTGTTATAACACTGCCTTGAAGCGTGCAATAGCAAAAGAATTTGGCGACGAAAAAATCCTGGAGATTTTAGAAAAGCCAAACAATATTTTGGCAGTTGAATATTTAACAGCAATCATTAGACTTGACTCAAAAATTAAGCCAATTGCAATAAAGAGAATTGACAATGGCTATTATAGCGAAAATGAGAAAAATGAATTTTTGTCAGCAAGCGGAATTAGAAAACTTGTTTTTCAAGAAAAAGAATATGAAAAATATATTCCTAAATATGTAAAATTTGACAAATATTTTGATAAAATTTGCAATTTTAGGTTCGAAAGTTTAATAATTTGGAATTTGAGAAAAATGACTCCAGAGGAACTTGAAAAACATTATGATTATAATGAAGGCATTGAATATCGCATTAAAGAAATGGCAGATAAATATTCAACCCCTGATGAAATCATTGATGCAATCGTGACGCCAAGATATAGACAGTCAAGAGTCAAAAAACTTCTCATTTACCCTAGCCTTGAAATCACAAAAAAGAAGGTCAACCTTGCAAAAACCACAAAGCCTGCGGTTAAGGTTCTTGCAATATCAAAATCAAACAAGACACTTTTGTCACTAGTAAATAAACGCAAAATTAGTTTAGTTGTTTCGAATAAAGACTATGAAAACTTATCAAAACAACAAAAACAAATTTTTGATATCGATTTAAATGCAAGCAATCTTTACGCGGTTGCAACTCAAACCCAGAATAATGACGACAAGAAAAAAGGAACTTTATTTGTTTAAAGTTCCTTTTATTTTTTAGTTTGCTTTTGAACCTTTATAGGCTTTAATTTTTTCTTCAACAACTTTTTGATTTTCAATTTGTTGGTATCTTTCAACCGCCTGCATATATTGATTTACATAAGTAGATTTTTGAACAAGGAATGTTGCTGAGTCAAACACAAGGTATGCAGCATACATTGCAACTAATAAGTATACACCTGGGTCGCCGTATTGCATTGCAACTGAAATCCAGAGCGCGATGCTAAATAGAAGTGCCAAGAATCTAAATGTGTAATAGTCACTATATCTTTCATTTCTAAGGAGTGCCGATGCAACCAAACAGCCAGCGCTGAGAGCATCAAGTGTTGCAAACATTGAACCAACTGCGAGGTTAAACATATAGAAGATTACTGAAAGTGAAACCGCCAAAATGATGTAAATGATTTGGCTCCAGTCGTTCATCTTTTTCTTGATTTGAACAAAGTCGCCAGATGCGTAATCTTTTGTTGATGCAAAGAGTTGGAATGGAATATAGAATGCAATGTATACAAGTGCGTTTGAATAAACATAGAAATTGCACGAAATCACAAAATATATCATTGAGACAAAAATGCAAAATACAACACCAAGTTTATTGTTCATTTTTGTGTAGAAGTTCCAAATCATACCAACTTCAACAATAACAAGTTCGGCCAAGTTGCAAAGCTCAGCAAGATACATAAAAATTGCAAACGTTGACACAACTGAAACCAAGAGTATTTTGAACAGTTTGTATTTCTCACTCTCTTCCTTCACAATTTGTCCGTCATAAAAATCATAGAAAAATCTTTTTGCTGAATTCATAACATATTCTCCTAATTTACACGTTTATTTTAGCATATATTTTATTATGACAAAAACATTTTACGCCAAAAATAAAATATTTTTTTCTTTTAAGATAAAAGACTCCTTTAAAGACTTTTTGCTATCACTATCAATTTTGATGATTATGGCAATTATAATTTTCAATCCAAAGTTCTTTTCAAGCGGAACAATTTCTGGCTTAAAACTGTTTTTCTTTTCAGTTTTTCCTGGTCTTTTCCCATTTATGTTTCTAACGAAGCTTTTAACAAATGTTGGCTTTGTTTTTAAAGTTTCAAACAAACTCAGCCCTGTTTCAAGAAAACTTTTTGGAACAAACGGGCTTGGGTTTTATGGCTTTTTTATGAGCATACTATCTGGCTACCCTATTGGCGCGCAGATTATTGGTGACCTTTATTCAAGAAACCTAATCTCTCAAAAAGAAGCAAAAAAGATGAGTTTATTCTGCACAACATCTGGTCCAATTTTTGTTATTGGTGCGGTTGGAAGTGCAATGCTTGGCGAGTTTAAACTTGGCGTAATTATTTATATTTCTCATATACTTTCAAGTCTTTTGCTTGGGGTTATTTCAAATATTTTTGATAAAAGCGAGGCTGTTTTAACCCCTAAAATAGCCACCGCAAAAAAAGAATCTGGGATATTTTCAAAGTGCTTAAATGAAACAATAAATTCAATTTTAATCGTTGGTGGATACATTACAATTTTTTATTTGATTAGCGAACTTTTATGCTCATTAAAAGTGTTTTCTTTTCTCACAAAACTGCTTGCTCCGCTTATGCTAAAACTTGGGTTTTCAGCAAATGAAACACAAGGGATATTATATGGAATTGTTGAAATTACACGGGGTTGCAAAGAATTATCAAATGAGTTTTCATTAAAAATCATTCCAATAATTTCGGGACTTATTTCTTTTAGCGGGGTTTCAATTATTATGCAGTCGCTTGCGTTTTTGAAAGAAACAAAAATAAAAATGCACACCTTTGTTTTTGGAAAGGTTGTGCATTCAATTCTTTCAATTTTGGTTTGTCAGTTATTAGTCATCGTCGCCTTCTAAGACAGATGCCTTAACATTGTTGATGGCTGTTTCAAGTTCATCTCTGTTTCTTTTTACAACAGCCAAGTTTTGTTCTAAATAAATTTCAACTGAGCGCAAAAGTTTGTCTACATTTTCTTTTGTTACGGTGTAGAGTTGTTCACATTTCTTGTTTGTTTTTTGCATAATTTCGTCAGCTTCTTTTTCGCTACGTTTCTTGATTTCTGACGAACTAACAAGTTGCTCTGCTCTAAACTCCGCCTCTGCCAAAATGTGTTTTGCCTCAGCGTTTGCGTTATTCAAAATTTGTTCTTTTTTTGACAAGACATAGCTTGCTTCTTGAATGGCTTGTGGAAGGTTTGCTTTGAGTTCAGCAATAAGCAAGGCACATTTGTCCATATTGACAAGTGTCTTCTTGCTCCAAAGAAAGTTTTTGGAGTTTGCAAATTCCTTTTCAAGCGAATCAATAATTTGAATTATATCCATAGTTTTCCCTAATTTTTATATGAAATTACATCTACATAGGCAATCCCATATTTCTTCGACTTCTCTACTATACAACATTTTGGCAAATTTATCAAGTCATTTGGATATTTATGCTCAACAATAATGGTTGAATCTTCGTTTAAAAGTGATAATTCAACAAGTTTGTTAATTGCGGTGATTGCAAAATCTGTTTCATATGGTGGGTCAAGATAAACAATATCGAATTTCAAGCCTTTGAGTCTCGCTTGATTTAAAAAATCAAGATAGTTTGATTTTATTATTTCAAAGTCTTCCGTCATATTCTTGGTGTTAATTTTTATGGTGTCAATCGCCTTTTGAACTTGGTCAACAAAATAAACCTTCTCTGCACCTCTTGAAATACACTCTGCACCAAATGCACCGCTGCCAGCAAACAAATCTAAAACAACACTGTCAGCAATTTTGAACTGAATTAAATTAAAAATCGATTCCTTCACTCTGGCTAAGGTCGGTCTGGTTGTGTCTGCGTCAACACCGATGAGTTTTCTTGCTCTATATTTTCCAGTAATAATTTGCATATTTCACCTGACTTATATTTTCTTTTAACTCTTGAGGAAATGTTTGTGATTACCTCATAGCCTATTGTATCACACCACGAAGCAACATCACAAATAAAAATTTGATTTTCTTGGTCCTTTCCAATCAAAATTACATCGTCATAAAGTTCAACTTTTCTGTTCGTTACATCAACCAAAATTGAGTCCATACACACAGCCAAAATTTTGCAAAATTTATCCCTAATTAAAACAAAACCACGTCCCGCAATTCGACGCATAATTCCGTCTGCATAACCCACTTGAACCACCGCTATTTTTGTGTCTTTTTTTGCAACAAACGCACTCGAATAACCCGCCGTTTCACCGCTCTTAATTTCTTGAATTTCGATTACTTTTGAGTGCCATTTTATTGTTTCAAATTTGCTGTCGTCATAAACTTTCATTCCAACTCTTGCCATATCAAAACGGCAAAATTTTTCAAGCCCGTCGCTGTTTGAAATATGAAAAATTGTTCGTTTTAAACCGAACCTGCCAGCAAGCTCTTCCTTTATATTTTCCATTAACAGCAGTTGTTTTTTAGCAAATTTTGTGGATTTTGCGTCAAAATAATGCGAAAATACACCAGAAATAAAAATGTTTTGCGTTTTTAATGAGTCTTCAACAACCTTTAAAACATCATCAAGATTTTTAAAACCAAAACGATTCATTCCAGTATTGAGTTTTATATGAATTTTGTAGACTATATTTTTGTGTCGTTTAGCCTCTTTTTTAACAAGTTCAAACTGAGTTAAATTTGACACACAAAACTCACACCCGAATGATGCAATTTTAGTTATATTTTCATAAATTGGGTCAAGCAGTAAAATTGGCTTGTTTGTGAGCCACCTTATTTCAAAAAACTCAGCCACTGAAGACACCGCAAAATAGTCTGCCACACTCGATAAGGTTTTGCATATTTTCTTTGCGCCAAGACCATAGGCATTTGCTTTTAAAACGACACAAAGTTTTTGATTGCTTTCAAGCCTATTTTTGATGTTTTTAACATTCAAAATTATTGCAGGCAAATTTACAATTAAATTAGAAATATTATCACCACCTGCAATATTTTATTCCATAAAAAAAGACATTGTGTTTTTCACAATGCCTTTGATTGTTAATTGTTTTCTTCTTGAAGTTTTGCAAGTTCTTCGAATTCTTTGTCTGCATCGATTCTTGGGAACAAGATTCCAAGTTCGCCAACGGTTTCACCTGCTGTGAGTTTATAGAATTCTTTTGCTTCTGCATACATAACATTTTCAAGACCAAGTGCATCAAGAACTTTTCTTGAACAATCTGGAAGGAACGCTGAAAGAAGGATTGTTCCAACTCTAATTGATTCAAGCAAGTTGCGAAGAACAGTTCCAAGTCTTTCTTTTTGATTTTCGTCTTTTGCGAGTCTATATGGCTCAGTAACTTCAATATATTTGTTTGCTTTTGAGAAAATTTCAAAGATTGAACCAAGTGCTTTTGATGGGTCGAGATTGTTTTCAACATTCTTTCTTGTTTCACTAACTGCTTCGTGAACTGTTTTGATTAAATCTTTATCAATTTCTTCATTTGACTCAGTGTAGTTTGGAATAACACTTCCGCAATACTTTTTAAGCATTGAGAATGTTCTTGAAACAAGGTTTCCATAGTTGTTTGCAAGGTCGCTATTGATTGTTGCAAAGAATGATTCGGTTGAGTAGTTTCCGTCGTTTCCAAATGGAATTTCACGAAGAAGAATATAACGAACCGCGTCTGCTGAATATCTTGGAACCAAGATTCTTGGGTCAACACATTCAGTTGATGCAACAGTTTTGCTCTTTGAAAGCTTGTCGCCACCAAAGAGGAGCCAACCGTGACCAAAGATTCTCTTTGGAAGTGGAAGGTCAAGTGCCATTAAAATTGCTGGCCAAATAATTGCGTGGAAACGAACGATTTCTTTTCCAATTACGTGAACATCTGCTGGCCAATATTTTTTGTAAAGTGTGTCATCTTCACTGCCGTATCCAAGACCAGTGATATAGTTTGAAAGTGCATCAATCCAAACATAAACTGTGTGTTTGTCATCAAAGTCAACAGGAACACCCCATTTAACGCTTGTTCTTGAAACACAGAGGTCTGAAAGACCCGGTTTAATGAAGTTGTTAACCATTTCGTTTACACGAGACTTTGGTTGCAAGAATTCTGGATTGTTTTTATAAAGGTCAATAAGTTTGTCACCAAAGCCAGAAAGTTTGAAGAAATATGACTCTTCTTCTTGGTCAACTACTTCTCTGTGACAGTCTGGGCATTTTCCATCAACAAGTTGTGATTCTGTCCAGAATGACTCACAAGGAACACAATATTTGCCTTTATATGATGATTTGTAAATGTAACCTTTGTCATAAAGGTCTTTGAAAATCTTTTGAACTGCTGAAACGTGATAATCATCAGTTGTTCTAATGAACTTGTCATATTTAATTCCAAGAAGTTCCCAAAGATTCTTTGCATCAGCAATCATTTCATCAAGGTATTCCATTTCAGTCTTTCCAGCAAGTTTTGCTGCTTGAGCAATCTTTTGTCCGTGCTCATCTGTTCCTGTCATAAAGAATACGTCTTTATCTAAAAGTTTATTGAATCTAGCGAGTGCATCGCAGATAACAGTTGTGTAACAGTTTCCAAGAGTGAACTTTCTGCTTGGATAATAAATTGGTGTGGTTATATAAAATTTTTCTTTTTCTATCATTTTGTTTTACTCCTATAATGTCTTTTATTCCCTTTTTAATTTGCAAAGTTATTTGCACATTCGAAAAGAACTAAAGAACATCACGCCTTTACTACTAACATAATATTTTGATTTAATATTACTCTCTATAAACATAAGCGTATTATAACAAATAAAGGCTCGAGTATCAAGCAAAAAGCCAAATTTTTAAATTTCAAAATAAAAAACAAAATATTTTTTATAAAATTGATTGATTTTTTTTGAATGTGTGCTATAATATGTTTGTTGTTTTAAAAATGCAAACAAAAACACTTATATGGACCATTAGCTCAGTTGGCGTGACGCGTTAAGACGACTTTCCTGCGGACAGTCGTTAGCCAGCGAACGAAAGTGAGCGACAAACGGGAGCGAATTTGTAATTCGCGAGTGGAAGAGCTCGCTCTAACAACTTAAACGTTTGAATGGCTCAATTAATAAATTTAATACAACTTATACTATGGACCATTAGCTCAGTTGGTAGAGCAGATGACTCTTAATCATAAGGTCCGGGGTTCGAGTCCCCGATGGTCCACCACAAGATTTCTAAATTGAACTCTGTTCAGTTTAGAATTTTTTTTGCAAATTTTTCTTATTTAACACATATACATTCCAACAAAAAAGAAGTCAAACTTGACTTCTTTTTTGTTATAATCCTTGAATAACTTCAATAATGCAAGTTCTATTTGAAGTATATGATATTTTAATAATAATATCATCTTTATATACCAAAATATATTCATTACCAGGTATAAATGGGTTTGAAACTTGAAATCTTGCATCCCATTGCTTATGTGTTTCTGATGAAAGATTTTGTTTTTCGGCATCTTTTACATAGTTTCCATATTGATATAGTTCAGCTTTATCAAAGTCAAAAGCTAAGTAATAAAAAGCCATTTCTCCCGGCCAACTTCCACATCCACGTAAAATATATAAATCTTCCAACTTTTTATTATAACTGCTTTCTACTGTCTGGTTATCATATATATAATTAAATTTAAATAAGTTATCCCCAAGTGACAATGTTAATACATCTCCATCGTTAACTTTTACATCATTGAAATAAAGAGAATTCTTATCAACATTGTCGTGAATTACATTCACTTTAAATTTAAATAGAGATTGCTCAACTAATTCAACACCATCATTTTTTCTATAAATATTTATCAAATTGTTTTCTTTTATGTCTCCGTCATACTTATTTTTTCCATCTGTTCTATCTGAATAATATAAAGATTTCATTTCTACTGTTGTTTTGTATTCAGATTCTGATGAATAACAATCTAAATAACAAATATAATTTGTATCGCTATTCCACCTTATTGAAGGTAAATCAGTTAGCAATTCATAGTTGTTGTTAACTTTAACCATAAAATTTGGATCAGAACTTTTTAAAGAAAAATCGAAAATATAAAAATTCTTAGGATTATCAAGCGTTATTTTCAATGTAAAATATTGCTCTTGTTCTTTTATGATCATATATTGGTTTTTTTGTTCTACATCAGCATCATTATTATCATTTTTGCGATTTTTAAGAGCAACATTATCTACTGAATTGTTCGTATTATAATAAGATACCGTATTTGTAGATGTTGCACTTCCTATTGAAACAAGCTTCACCGATCCACTCTCAATAGGTAAAAACACAAATAAACTTACTGTTAAACTCACTATAATAAACGATAGTAAAACTATTATAATTTTCTTTTTCATAAACGACCAACCTCAATATATTTTATAATTTTATCTTATCATAAATTCTAAAAAAAATAAAGGCTTTAATAATAAATTTAAAATTTGTCTAGGTGTTCAATTTAGTTATCACGTGGTCCACCAAATTCAAGGAAAGATTAGTGCTTTCCTTTTTTTTGTGGCTATTTGTCGGTTTTTGTGTAATAAAACCATACATTCGGGCTCAATATCGTTGATTTATCAATTTTTTTTGTGTAGTATTAAAATAGAGGTATATGGTTTAGGGAGGAAAATAATGCACGAAATTATTGAAATGATTTCAAGTGATATTGAAACAGCAAAAGGAACTGTGTCGGCTGAATATTGGAACACAGATAATGTTAAACTTATTTCAAAAAAAGACGGAAGTTATACTCTTGGCGTTGATGTTAGATACCACGACGAAAATGGTCTTCTTCATCACGAAACTCACGAAATTAAACTCGACAAAAGAAACGAGCCATACTTTGAAGTTGGCGCAAGCGCAAGAGACTTCACTGAAGAAAACGTGGCTGCAAGTATTGAAAGCAGACCAATCTTGCCTTCTGGCGTTTATCACATTGTTGAAGGACCTTCCCTTTTCACTATCGACGAAGGAATGCTTGTTGCTGAAAGAAGTGTTTTTGCATTTGATAAAAAGTGTTTAGACAACAACAATATTAGAAAATATTTCAGCGGATTCTATAGAACTGCGGGCTTTAATAACAATGGTCTTGCAATTATGCTTAAACTTGTTCAAAATCCTGAAATGAAGAAAGTTTTAGACGAAAGAGTTAAGCCTATTCCTGAAGACCTTATGAACGAAAAAGAAGCACAAATTCGTTCAATGACCGAAATGTTCTTTGCTGGAAAGATTAGTGAATATGACCTCACATCAATCATTGAGTTTTATTCTGAACTCAAAGACCCAACATCACTCAACCCTAACACCGTTTTGAGCATTGACCTTAGAGAGTATGAGCACTTGCTCACTCAAGGTCAACCAACAAATAATTAATAAGATAAAAAAGGAAACCGAGTGGTTTCCTTTTTATATTGTTCCATTTATCAAATCATCAAGTGAAATTTTTAAAATATCACTTAGTTTTCTCAACATCTCGATGCTTGGCTCAGTTCTTCCCTGCTCCCAATTTGCATAACAACTCTCAACAACACCAAGTTTTTCAGCAACTTGTTTTTGAGTCATTTCACAAAATTTTCGTGCATTTTTTAAATTTTCACAAAACATCTTATCCATACTTTTATTATGCCCACCACTAGACAAAATGTCTTGACACTAGATAAAATATCTAGTATTATTTATTTAAATAATGGAGGAATTATGGAAAATACCAATAATGTTGAAGTAACCGAAACTTTAAATACTAAAACATACAAACGCAATCCTTTAATTCTTTTAAAGCCTATACCTTTGAAAGTTTTTGCCATTATACTTTTGATTTTTGTTATATTTTTTGTTATTCTTTTAAAAAGTTCTCATGGTGCAATTTTAAATACGAAAAATGGAGCATCAAAACTTTATATTAAATATTGCACTAAAACTGCTATTTTATATAATTATTCTCATTCTCTAAAATTCCCTGATAGTTTTAAATTAGAAAATATAGAATATGAAAGCACTTCTTATAAAGATGCAGGTTATGAATTATGGGTCACAACTGGCTATTTTACAACTGAAGAAAAAGCTGTTGGAATAAAAGAAAAAACAACATATACAATATATATGCAATACTCATTTGAAGAAAAAGAGTGTTATTGCTTGCTTTTAATTATTGACAATAAGATATATTTTGGAAGTTATGATAACATCAGCCAACAAATAACTAAAGCAAAAATAAAATGAAGCTAAGATTTAGCTTCATTTTTTGTTGGTTATTTGTCGCCGTTTTTGAAAATGGCTTCACGTTTTAATAGTTCGGCAAAGTCTTTTGAGTTTGCGGCGATGTGACATTCATATTCGTTGATTAAAAACGCTCCCGCTTGCTTTGCTATGAACATTCCTGGAACATAATCCCAAACTGATTCGTTTCTAAAAATTACTCCGCCAAATCTGCCCGCTGCAACGAATGCAAATGAAACCGCTGCACTGCCACTGCGTCTAAAATGTTTTGAATATGGCAACATTCTTGTTAAGGCAGAGAGCCTGCCCTTTCCGTGAACTTCGAAAAGACATTTGTGAACTGGCAATGTGTTAACTTTGACTGGTTTTCCATTAAGAAACGCACCAGTCTCGTCAGCCCAGTAAAGTTCACCAAGTTTTGGCAAGAATATTACTGCCGAAACGGTTTCACCGCCTTTGATGCAAGCCACTTGAATTGCCCAGTCTGGACAGCCGTGTGCAAAGGTTATTGTTCCGTCAATCGGGTCAATAACAAAGCAGTTTTCAGTAAGTTTTCCGTCGGTGTTAAATTCTTCACTGATAATGTCGTAGTTTGGATAGGCTTTGTTGATTTCGCCGATAATGAACTTTTCGATTTCATAGTCAAAATTTGTCACAAGGTCGCCATCGTTGCCTTTTGCGTTGACTTCAAAATCGTCAGTGATAAGTTCGCTTGCGCGCTTAACAATATCTATTAGAAATTTAGTAGTTTGATTCATTTGTTTCTCCGTGAGAATATTATAACACAAACCATTGATTTTGTTTAATGATTTTGACCGCAAATTTTTTGAACTTCGTTTTCTGCCTCGCTTATGAGTGCAAGTTTTGTTTCTTCATTTATACATCTATCTCCAGCAGTAACGAGCATAAAGAGAGCATCTGCAACTTCTTCAACTGAACCTTCACAGTCATTCAAAATCCATTGTCTTGAAATATTGTAAACCGCACCAGAATAACCAAAGTGAATATATTTGTTTTGTATATTGATTTTTTCTTCAATTATAAACCTCATAACGTCATCAAGAAAATTGAAATAGAGATATTCAACCTTTGACCTAAAAATGTTTTTCATAAACTTTTTGTTGGCTTTCAAAAAGAACATTGCCCTCGCAATTCCAAAATATGCAACCTCTTTTGATTCCGATTTTTCAACTTTGTCATCGTGAAATTTTTTTATAATTTCTGCAAATTGATATCTTAAAACTGCCTCTTTGTCAACAAAGTTGCGATAGAATGTCGCCCTGCCAACTCCAGCCTTTTCTACAATTTCTTTTACTGTTATATCCGAAAAATTCTTGGTTTCAAGCAAGATTCCAAGTGCTTCAACGATATAGTGTTTTGTGTATTGATTATAAGTCATCTTTTCCATAAAAATCCTCCATAAGACACTTATCTCGCATAAAGACACCTGCATCACAATGAGACGGGGGTTTCATTGTGATACACTTGTCTCATTTGATTTTATATTAGTTGGCATTCTCTTGTCAACGGCTAAAAAAACACAAACAAAAAAACAGACCATTTTGCTGGTCTGTCTCATTTTAAAATTTATTTGTTCTAATTCGTTCAATAATTTTCTTGAAAATCACGACCATATGTGGCTCAGTTGATTTTTCAACAAGTTCATCAAGCCCAAGCCAACCAACGTTTTGGTTTTCATCAGCTTTGATTTGAAGAGTTTGTTCTTCGTCAGCCTCAAACAAATAAGTAACATTCATATGAAGATGTGCCGAAACAAACTTTCCGCGTTTGAAATGTGCCGCAATATCAATGGAATCAACCGCGATTGGGTCTTCGCTTAAAAGTTTAAACGACTTTAGTGAAGTTTCTTCTTCAAGTTCTTTTTTAGCGACATAAAGCATATCGTCGTCGCCGTCAGCGTGCCCACCTGGGAATGTCCAAGAATCAAAGATATTGTGGTAGATTGCAAGAACTTTGTCGTGCGTTTTATTTATTACAAACGCAGAACCGCAAAGGTGGCAAAATCTGTTGTCTCTGGTCAAGATTTGACCGAGTTTTTCTTCTGCTTCAATAATTTGTTCAATGTCGGTTTTTTCTTGTTCGTTGTAAGGAACATAGTTTTTTAACATTTGGACTGTTTTGCTCATAGATTCTCCAATTTTATTCACTTGCCATTTCCAAAATCTCGTCGTTGCGGCAGAAATAGATTGCTTCTCTGTCAGCCTCAGGACCGAGCGCGAGTTCATTTTTTGAGGTTGCAAGGAAATATTCAAGTTTAACTTTTCTGTTGTAAGTGAAAGGTTTTGTGTTATCAACTTTGATTGATTCGTTTAATGACATATCTTTGTAATAAGGGTCAAAAATGTATACGCTTTCGCTATCCATTCCCGTAATCATAACATAGTGAGATTCACCCGCTCTATAGGTTCGAAGGTTTACGCAACCGCCTGCCATTATTACCTTTTTAATCATTAGCACATTAACGCCGTAGCCGCGGACATATTTACACATCAAAGGAATCATTCTTTGAACCGCATATTCAGTTATCCAGCGCGAAATGAAAAACATAATCTCGCGATTGATTGACGCGCTTCCAAGTCTGCCCCTGTCATCATAACAATCAAGTGTGTAAGTTGAAATAACTTTGATAAGTTCGGTTGGAATTTCTTCTCTTTCAAAAAGATATGACACGCAGTTTATTAGGCTCACACTGCCGCAGTCAAAATCGGTGATTTGATACCTTAATGGACTCTTCATAAGCACACTCTCCCACTTTCGTTTCTAATTTAAGTATATATTACTTTTTGCAAAAATAAAAATGAATTTTGTCTCATAAATAAAAAAATCGCCAAGCGGCGATTTTTATTTGCTTTCCTTTTTAGCAGGTTTTTCTGCGTTTGCTTTCAAAAGGTCTCTAATTTCTTTAAGCAAATCTTCTTGTGTTGGGTTTGCAAGTCTTTCTGCTTCTGCCTTTGCTTTTTCTTCAGCTTCCTTTTTAGCAACTTCTTCTGCAAGTGCTGCGTTCTTTTGAAGTTTGTATTCTCTAACTGCTTCAAAATCAAGTGGGCTCTTGCCAAGTTTTTTGAGTTCTTTTCTTTCTGCTCTTGTGAGTTTGAATTCTTTGCCATACTTTTCACGAGCCTCTGCAAAGAGTTGATTGCTCTTCATTGCAACTTTCAAAATTACAAACAATGTGAATGCTATGATAAAGAAATTCAAGATTGCTGTGATAAATGAACCCCAGTCAATGTAGATGCTGTTTGCAAGGTCAACAGAACCATCTGCAGCCAAACTCTTTTTTAAGAATGTGTAAGCGGTAACCAACCCGCCTTTTCCACCCTTTCCGCCAGTGAGCAAGAAATTGATGAGTGGCATAATGATTTTGTCAGTGAAAGCCTTAACGATTGCTGAGAAAGCATTACCAACAACAACACCGATAGCCATATCAATAATGTTGCCACGACTTATGAATTTTTTAAAGTCTTGAAAAAATTTCTTCATTTGTTTATCTCCTCTTTTTCCATTGTATAATAATTATTTTTAAAAATCAATAACTATTTCTTTTTTGAGGTTTTTCGTGTTTTTGTTGGAAGAATTTTTTTGCGAAGTTCCAAAAATTCATCTTGCGTTATCATTTTTGATGAACGCATTGTTTTTAGTTTTAAGAGATTATATTCAATGTCTTCAAGGTCAATTTTCTTTTCATTTTGTTTAAAATTAGCCAAATTTTGCGGGTTTTTGCACATATTTTCAAAGTTTGTTTGCTGTTTTGCGTTTTTATTGTTTTCATTTAATTTCTTATTCTGTTTCAACTTCACAATCAAAAGAACAAAAGACAAAAGTGACAGCGCTGCAATGACACCATCAATCAAGTAAAGAATCCAAACAATACCTCTTCGAACAAATGTTCGAGAGTTTAAAAATATCCCTGCAACACCAGCCGCAAATGAAATTATATCAATTAAAATTGTGAAAAAAACAACTGAACCCTTTGACTTAACTTTGCATTCAATTTTCTCTTCTAAGTTCGATTCCCTGACCATTTTGAATTGTTTGAAAAACACTATTTGTTTTATTAGTGACACAAGGTCAAGAATTGAAATTATAATTAAAATAATTGAGAGTATAACAATGCCGGTTACTGTGGGTCTGCTAGTTGCAACCCCTCCTCCTATTGAGACATTTGAAACCGTGTTTGCAGTCTCTGCTGCACTGTTTGTCACTGAGCCCATAAAACTCACACCTGACGAAATGTATATTCCATATACACCGCCAAAGACTAAAGTTAAGAATAACAAAACTGATGACAATATATAAAATGCTGTAACTTTATTTGATTTTTTCATAACACACCCTATTTTTAGCATAAGAAAAAACTGCAAAATTATGCAGTTTTTGTTATTTTTTATTGAATTTTGTTGCAATTTAGCAAGTTTTATTGTGGAGTTAATTTTCTTTCAATTTTATCTGGTGACACTTTTGTTGTTAAAATTTCATAAAATTCATCAAATGTTCCTGAAACCAAATCACTCTTATTTAAAATGTAACATTCAAGTTTTGAGATGTAAAGAATAAAGGCATCGTTATCTTCGTAGACCTTAAAAATGTAGTCATAGTCGGTGTCGATTGCTGAACGGAACTTTTCACCTTTTGTGACATAAATGAACATTCTTTCTTTGTCAAACTTAAATAGCATTTCAGTGTCATCACCAACGGTTGTTGATGAGGCATTCTGTCTGTCTTGTGCTCTTCTCATTGCACCTTTCATAAATGATGGGAAAGCAATTCCAAAACAAATTGAAAAGATTGCGATGCCAAGCGACATATAATATGATTCGCCACTTTTGTAATCATCATAAGCAAACAATAATAGTAGTGCACCCATTATCATAAAAAACCAAACAAAACCTTTTGTGAGTTTGCTTGAAGAAGACACTTGAACTTCTGTAAGTTTTCCAAGTGTTTTTGAATCATATCTAGTTTTAAACTCAACCATAATCCACTCCCCGCCTAATGTTATTGTTTTTAGTATATCACAAGTTTATTTTTTGTTACAATCTTTTGACAAGTTTATTAATTTTAATTTCTAATTAAATGTTTTTAAACAATTTTAATTTTTTATTGACAAAATATAACTTTTGTTTATAATAAACTATGTTGCTCAATTAAAGCTTATTAAAAAGTTTTGTTTTTGGAAGGAAAACCATTTCAAACCACATCATTACTATGGTTCATTAGCTCAACATTAGATTGAGTTAGTGACAACTTAATATGGTTCATTAGCTCAGCTGGTAGAGCACTTGACTTTTAATCAAGGGGTCCCGGGTTCGAATCCCGGATGAGCCACCAAATCAAAAAGACCCATCGGGGTCTTTTTTCATTCCCTGCTCATCGCGGGATTCCTCGAAATATGTGACGCTCCGTTTCACTCTCGCTATTCCGTCGCTTACGCTCCTTACGAACCCGGAGAGCCACCAAAATTCAAAAGAGACCTAGTTTTAGGTCTCTTTTTTATATCTGCTCATCGCGGGATTCCTCGAAATATGTGACGCTCCGTTTCACTCTCGCTATTCCGTCGCATTCGCTCCTTACGAACCCGGAGAGCCACCAAATCAAAAAGACCCATCTGGGTCTTTTTTTTATTTCTTTCCACCGAGAGTTGCTTAGGTTGTTATGGTTAAATATTATTCGACTTTTGCGTGCGGTTTATGTTAAAATGTGAGAGTAAAGTTATTTGAGGTGAATGATGATTAGAATTTTATGTTATGGCGATTCAAACACTTGGGGATATATCCCTGGAACTGACCACGAAAGGTTTGGCTTAAATGAACGCTGGACTAGAGTTTTGCAACAAAAACTTGGAAATGATTTTGAAGTAATTGAAGAAGGTCTTAATTCAAGGACTCTTTTCTCTGATGACAACAGACCCGGAAAAGAAGGTCGAAACGGTTTCACCTACCTCAAACCTTGTATGGATAGCCACGACAAATTTGATTATATCGTTTTAATGCTTGGAACAAATGAACTTAAGTATAAATTCAACAACTCAGCAAAAGACATTGTTGATATGATTGACCGCTATGTTAAGTTTATTTTAAACTATAAATCTCAAATTGACCATACTTCCCCAAAACTTGTTATTTCCGGCGGACCAATCGCAAACGAAAACACATCGTTTGGAAGAAGTGACGATAAGTTTAAGGGAGCAACAGAAAAAAGCAAGGAACTAAATACTCTGCTTGAAAACTATTGCAACGAAAATAATATTCCATTTATTGATAACAGCGACCTTGCAGTTGGCAGTGACGGCATACATTTCACAAGAGAAAGCCACGCCGAACTTGCTGAAAAACTTTCAAGATTGTTTAAAAACTTATAACAAAAAGGAGAAACTTATGAATAGAGTTTATTTGAATAAAGAAGTGACCGTTAAAATGGATAGACCGCTTGGGTCAAAGCACCCAAAGCACGGGTTTATTTATCCTGTGAATTATGGATATATTCCAAACACCGTTTCTGGTGACGGCGAAGAACTTGACGCTTATGTTTTGGGCGAACACAAACCTCTTGAAACATTCACTGGAAAAGTTGTTGCAATCATTCACCGCACAAACGACAACGACGACAAACTCGTTGTTATGGCTGACGGAAGAAATTATACTGATGACCAAATTAGAGCTTTGACCGAATTTCAAGAGCAATATTTTGAGTCTGTGATTTACAGATAATGCGAGGCAGCGTATGGAATTAACAAAAAAAAGACCTGAAACTCAGGTCTTTTTATAATTGCTCTGCAGCGAGTTCTTGAAAACTTTCTTCTTGCAAAAACGTTGGTGTTTGATAGTATGGGAGCATTGCTTGAACGCAAGCATCAATCTCTTCCCAATTTGTTGCTTGGAACAACTCTTCAGGAGCAACAACTTTTTTGTTGTATTTTGTTCTAACCCAAACCGGAATAATTCCAACTTTCAAGCAGTCGGTGCAATTTTTTAAGGTGTCATCAATAAGCATATCAAAGCCGTGCAATTCACCATATTTTGCTTTATTGTTGCAGTCCATTATAATGTTTTCGTATTTTACGCCATATTTATCAAACCACTCAACCGTTGCTCTATGGAATGCTTTGAAGTTTGCTCTGCTTGAAACAAATGTTATTTCAATGCCTTGTTTGTTCCACTTGTCTAAAACTCTCAAAACATCGTCAACTGGTGTGAAATTTTTTGCGTGGCTCATTTTTAAAAAGAAAAGATTGTTTGCATATTCTCTGCTCTTTTTTGCATCGACAACAACATATTCAAGGTCTTTGTTTAAATTTGTTTCGCCAAAAGACATATTTCCAAAGAAATATGTAATTGATGGGCAATCAAAAACTGTTCTATCTAAATCAATCATTATTTTCATAGCGTTAAAAAGGATAGCACAATGCTCAAAAAAAGTCAAGGCTAGCCCAAAAATTATGTTTACTCAAACAGCTACAACATTGACAAAGAATGGTTATAATGGTATAATTATGCTATAATAGAAAAAGGAGGGATATGCTTATGTTTATTTCAGTTGACGGTGGAGATGGCGTTGGAAAAACCACTCTTGTTGAAAAACTTGCGGCATACTACGACCTTTATTATTTAAAGAAACCTATTGACACATTCCTTTGTGTGAAAGAACCAAATGACCTTAGACATAGAATTTCAAAACTCGTTCAAAAATTCGTTTATGAAGTGAACAAATCTGAAAAACTTAAGGTTGCGTTCAACAGTTCCCTTTTGCTTCACTATAAGCGTAAACTTAAAAATGAAGATGCGATTGTTGACCGTGGTATGCTTTCTTGTTATATGTTTAATGGTGGCCCAGAAACTGAGCCTACTTTTGACAAGTATATCGAAAAAGGTCTTGAATTCGATATTTGCTTTTTCTTGACTGCATCACCAGAAACAAGAAGAGAAAGAATGCTCAAGAGAAACCCTAATGACGAGGACCTTAAAAACGGTAACCTTGACAAACTCACTGCTGGGCAAATTAGAGCGATTGAGTATGCTGAGTCAAGAGGTATTCCTATTGCAATTATTGACACTGACGGAAAAACCGCTGAAGAAGTTTTTGAAGAAGCAAAAGAGATTATGGATAAATATTTAGAAATGAATCCTAGTGCAAGAAAAAAAGCCCCAGCAAAAGCCGAGGCTGAACCTGGAGAATAATTATTCACCAGCAAAACTTTCTAGAATATAAATTTTATTGTCGGTATTGTTTAACTGCACCCGCGCGCCATAAGGCAAGATTATTCTTGGTGAGGCGTGACCAACGTTTGCGTTGAACACTACCGGCATTTTATATTTGTTTGAAATTTCTAAAAAGATGTTTTTCATTTCTTTTGAAAAGACATTATTGGCACGTCTTCCCCAAATTATCGCTTTAACGGCATTAAATATGCCGTTTTTTTCAAGATTTTTTAACATTTCTGCGATTTTTTCTGGAGGATAACTTTCTTCACAACTCTCTAAAAACAAGATTTTGTCTTGCCATTTCTCTAGTTTAGGAAAAACTGAACTAATAGTTTTGTCAGTTGAAGTTAATAGCAAGTCGAGTCTTTCAATGCAACCACCAAGAAGTTCCCCTTCAACATTTCCATTAAAGCCAATGAACTCATAGTCGGTGTTTTGTTCCCACTCTCTTGCTATGCCATTTTGAGACTCGCCATAAGTTGGGCGTTCGTGATACCAAATTTCACTTTTTTGAATAGTTTGGCTTTTTGAACTAAAGAGCATTTCAAAGTGTTTTTTGCTGAACTCGAGCATATTTTCTTCTTGCTCGCAAATGTCACAAACAAGGTTTTGACCATAATAGGTTTGGAGACCCCATTTGTAAAAAAGCAAGTGCTGAATTGTTGTGTCTGAATAACCCAAAACAATCTTTGGGTTCGTGAGCACAACATTTTTTATTTCATCATTTTCAAGGAAGAATTTTAGCGTTTGCTCTGCGTTGTGCCCACCGTTTATTGCAATTATTGCTTTGACATTTTTGTTTTTGAAACACTCAACAATATCATCAAAAATAAGTTTTGGATTGTTTGTGAGTTCTTCTCTTGACTTTAAAGCGTTTGCAGAGAAAATGTAGTTCAAACCAAGTTCCTTTAGACGCTTTTCTATGAGTTTGAACCTAAACGCATACTTCTGTTCACCGATATTGTTTGCGGACATCGAAACAAGTGCAACGGTGTCGCCTTTTTGTAGTTTTTGTGGTTTTAACATAAGTTATTTCTCTGTTTTATATTTATTCTTGATAGTGTTCTTTCCTGCCATAATTTTAAAGAGTGTTCTAATTGGACCAAATGTATGAAGGAAGAAGAACAAAATGTCACTGATTAAGAAATGCTTTGCAAAAGGTTTTTTCAAGTATCCGCGCCTGTATAGAGTTAGCCTTGTTCCAAGGTTAATTACGCTTAAATATAAAATAAGTGAACCAAGGAGCGCAAGCGAAACCCAAACATTGAAGAACGCTGCGGCAATGATGTTTGCAGCAAAGAACCAAGGCAAACAAAGCCAACTAACCGCTGCTTTGAAGTTTAAGATTGCGCTTAAAAAACTGCCTTTTTTGTCGGTCTTTTTATATTCTTTGTAGTAAGAGAAAGCATAGAGTGGACCATTTATCCAAACTGATTGTTGTTTTACATAAATTTTGGCATTTTTTGCAAAGTCAGCCTTTTCCATATATGGAATTGGTCTAATTTTGAACTTATTTACAGCCATTCTGTAACCAAGCTCGTTATCTTCATTCAAGAAGGTGTCGCTCCAGTAACCGATTTGAGCGAGGTCTTTTTTATAGATAAACAAGCCGTGACCAATGGTGTATGTAAAGTTCATAAAGGTCGATTTGTTGGTCATTTTGCCCATTTCATAGACAACTGACCATCTGTTTTGCCAGTCTTGCGCAGAAGACATAACACCTTTCAAGTCGTCATCAAAGTAACTAACTTGTTGCAAGCACTCACCTTGTTTGATTGAACTTAAAACATATTCAAAAGTTTTAACTTCAGGGAATGAATCGATGTTATAAAGACCAATAATTGCGTCATCTTCAAGTTTTTTTGCCATAAAGTTGATTTGTGTTGCCATTGTTCCAACTTCGTTTGGGCAGTTTTCTAAGAAGATGTTTGTTGTTTTATGTTTTTTGATTTGCTTTTCAACCTCTTTGTAGGTTGCTCCGTCTTTTTCTTTTGATGTTGTGATGTAATAGACATTGCAAATCTTTGAGAGTTCCTTGAAAAACACAACCGATTTTTCAATGTTTGGAACTTCTTTGTAAACAGGCATCAAAATTGAAAGCTTTTTGTCACCTGTGTATTTGATTTCTTTCTTGCTGTATTTTTTGAGATACAAACTAGACCTAATGAGCCTAATAAAAGATTTTAAAAAGATAAGCAAAAAGAATACTAATGCTATTTGAAAATAAATAATCATAGTCCCTCCTAAACTTCTAAGTTTTTGAAAAGATTTTGTGCATCAAATATTGTTATCACTCTGTCACCGCTTGAAATCTCACTCTCTTTTGCTGATGACGATAGCCATTTTTCAAACTGGGCGTTATAAAAATCAAGATAGTTTGTTGTGGCAAGAACATCTTGTGTGCCCTTTTCAGCTTTCAAGACCTTATGGTTGCTAGCAACAATGTCTGCCTTGCATTTCACAAAATAAATTTTGTCAGGAATGATGAATTCGCCACTATTGATTCCGTCTAAAATTGTTTTGATGAGTTCTTGTTTTTGCTCGTTTGAAATTGTGGTCATAAACAATGTGTAGCAAAGAGTTGATAAAATTGACCTGTCTTGAATGGTGTTTTCTTCGCCTGAAAAATCAAGTTTCTTTTGGCGTTCTTGGGCGATGTAGAAAAGTTGTCTTTCATAGTCACCAAGCGACGCATCAAACAAGCATTCAGGAACAATTTTGTATTCAGGGTTTTCTAACACAAACTTGCTAATAAAGGTTGTTTTTCCTGAGTGAACATTTCCTTCAACCGCTATTTTCATAAGTTTAAATCTTCCTTTCCAAGAGGCACAATTTTGAAGATGTGCTCATCATTTTTCTTAAGTTCATTCATAAACACACTGTAGTATGTTTCAAGTCTTGATTGAAGATTTTTGAGAGCGAAGACCATTTCTTTTGTATAAGATTTATTTTTGATAATCTTGAGAAGAACATCGTGAACAAAGTCGTTTGATTCATCAACCATTTTATTGTAGTTTTCAATATACTTTTTGTATTGCTTTTCTTTGCCCTCTTTTTTAATGACAGTAACTGCAATGTTGTAGCCTGTTAAAAACTGCTCAAAGTGTCTTTCATTGATGTGTGAGAAATATTCTTTCACAACATTAAATACTTCTTCAGTTTCTTTGTCTTCAAAGTGATAGTTGTAAACTTGGTCAACGCGAATGTCATCGTTAAACAAGATATTGCTGTTTGGAGAAAAACGCAAAATACGCATTTTTTCAATCAAAATACCTATTCTAAACAGCTTTTTAACCTTATGAAGATAGTCAACATTAACTTTTACACTCTTCAAAGTTATTTCTGGATAGAATAACATAAAGCCGATGTGGTAACTTACGCCTTTGCTTGAAAGGAGTTTTAAGAACTTGTCGGCTGACTCTTCAGACACATTCTTTTTGTTGTTGATTTGAAGTTCGCCAGTGATGCTTTCAATTCCAACAAACACACGAACAAGTCCCGCTTCAACAAGCATATCAAGAAGATGCTCAGGGATTTGTGGTTGAATTGCAAGATAAATATAGAAATAAACTTTCAATTTCTTTTCTTTTATTTGGTTGCAAAATTCAATAACTCTTTCGTCATCTTTCACACCCTTATAGAACATACTGTCATTGAAAATGAAATATGTTTTGCCGAGCTTTTTGTTAAGCTGATACATTTCCTCAACAACTTCTTTCATATCTTTGTTTGAGAATTTTTGTTTTGTGAGATTAATGTGACAGAAACTGCAGTGGTTTACGCAACCTGTGCTTGACTCAAGGTTGATGTATGCTCCTTTTTCACTTGCTTCTAACTCTCTGTCAATTCCGCAAATAACGGTGTCTTTTTGAACAGGTTTTCCAATAACCTTGAATCTTTCGTCAAGTGTTTCAGGAAGTTGGATATCCAAAATCTTGTCAACGAATTTGTATCTTGGTTCAATTTTGTCACGATTCAAAATAGCAAAAGGACCCGCCAAAATAAGTTTTATATTTTTGTGGGTTTCTTTTATGTTTCTAAAAAGTTCAATGCCATAATCAAAATCTTTATAGTTAACTTTGTAGATGATTGTGTCGCCGTCATTAATATTTGCAAAGGCTTTCATATTAACGCCATAATCTTCTAAACTCAAAAGATTAATTTTTGTTTCGTAGCCACGTGAAAGCAAGTAGCTTGAGAATTTTGCTACTGAAAGTGAACTTGCTGATTGAGAATAAAGACTTCTATAATAGAAAAATTGAATCATTATTAATCCCCCTTTATCGCGAGTTTGCAGTTTCTGCAGATTTCAGGTGCAAGTTTGTTTTTGTCAAACAAACTATCACGAAACGCTTGATATCTTTCACTGTTCCAAACTTCAGTTATTGTATTTTTAGAAATGTCACCGCAAATGCAAGATGCTGACCAGTCTTGACAACACAAAACTACTTGTCCGTTGCAGAGAATGTGCATTCTTTCAGTTGGACGATTTTGTTCGCAGCCAATAACATTTTCATAATAGAAATCATTTGAATATTTTTCAACATTGCCTGCTCTATCCAAAAAGCCCCAACGACAGAACTCAAAGCCGAGTTCTTTTGCCAAATTTTCCATATTGATAAACTCTTGTTCGTCAATCTCGCCATTATCAATCATTATGATTGAAATTTGGGTTTTGCTGCCTTTGAAAATTTCACTAATGAGCCTTAAGTGCTTAAATGTTTTGTCATAGTCGGCTGTTGGCATCATTTTTTGATAGGTTTCCCTTTCATAGCCAAACACACTCAAACGAATGTCGGTGATATCAAGTGGCAAAACTTCACGCATTTTGTCTTCAGTGAAGAAAACAACGTTGGTTGAAATTTCAACCTCTGCCTCTGGGTTTGCCTCCCTTACTCTTTTGAGTTTTGAAATAAAGGTGTTATCCAAGAATGGCTCGTTGTTAAAATATGGAATGATTCTCTTGATTGGTTTACCCTTAATGTCTTCAATAAACTTTTCAAAAAGTTCGTCGGTCATTATTTCCTTTTTGTAGTTCATTGACCTGTATGGGCAAATGATGCAGTTTGCATTACAAATGTTTGTGAATTGAATTTCAATAACTTCTGGGTAGTTTTTCATAATTTTCTCCTAAAAAAATAAAGACCAAACAAGCCCGAAAGCTTGTTTGGCCTTGCTTTAAAATTAATAGATTCCTCTTTTTGTTTTAAGCTCAAACAATGCACTTAAGAAAGATTCAAAATATGGTATGAATTTTCCAGATTTTCTCATCTCTAAAATTTCATCTTTTGATGCCCATTTTGCTGCTTGAACTTCTTCATATTGAAGTTTGAGTTTGTCAACGTCTAAATCCATCTCTAAGAAATAAATGTCATCAAATCCGTTGTCAAAATTGATTGTGAGGTGTGGTCTTGTGTTTGTGAAATCATAGTCAATTCCAAGTTCCTCAAGAAGTTCTCTGTGAACTGATTGTTTGCTGGTTTCACCTGCTTGTGAGTTGCCTCCAAGTGTGATATCCCACATATTTGGCCAGCCTTTTTTGAAAGACTGTCTTTGTTGAATAAGCATTTCGCCTTTTGAGTTGAAAATGCAAAGGTGAACAACCATTCTGTTCTCGCCTTGCTCTAGTTTTGTTCCTTTTTCTAAGGTTTTTCCTACTAATTTTCTTTCATCATCATAGACATCAAAATATTCCATATAATACCCCCTATTTCAATAGTAAATGATTAGAAATTTTTAAGCAACTAAATTAACAAATTTTAATGAAATTTTGAAAATTTATTCACCCTTTTGTGAAGGCGTTTCGTCTTCTTTTTCTTTATTTTCTTCAAGGAGTTTGTCATAATAGCCACGAGCGTCTTGTTCAAACTCTGGACCAAAGACGAGTTTCATTGTTTTGTAATATTCTTTAAAGAGCGTCTCATCGAGTTCGTCGAGTTCTTGAACAATCTTGAATCTTGAAGCCATAAAGTCTTCGAGGATTACAATTTCATCACCGATTGAATACGCACCAGTGTTAAACATTTGTAAGAACGGAAATTTTTCGCCAACCTTTGAAGCAAACGCAAGCATTTCACGATTTGTGCAACTAACCATAATCATATCATCTGCCCTTGTGATTGGTTCGATTGGAACTACCGCTCCTGAAAAATCGTCAATCTTTGCACGCACCAAATCTAAGCCACAACGATTCATTATGCCTTCAATAATTTTATCTGTAAGTCTTGGGTCATTAATATATTTTGACATTTATTATCCCTCCGCTCTTTAAATTTATGATTGTTTTTCTGTTTGATTGAAACTAGCTGGGTCAACATCTAACAACTTTTTATTTTCAATCGCAGTCGCTTTGATGTTGTAAGCAGATGTGTAAAACTCTGCAAGTTCTTTTTCATCAACAGGTTTGTCACTGTAGTAATCTGTTGCATAGCCTTGAAGCAATTCTTCAAATTCGACATCTTCTCTTCCGCCAGCAACAATGTTGTAACTGTCACAATCGTCAAGTTTTGTTTTTTCAAGCATTTTTAAAAATTCTTTAAATGACACTGGTTTAAACTCCCATTCGTCTTGATTGAATGTCATATTTGTGAACGCAGAAAAACTCTCAATTATTGACGCTTTTCTAAATGGAATAAATTTCACTCCATCACCTAAAATTTCAATTTTATCAAATAAATATTTTTTCATAAGTCATCCTTTAACCATTTTGATTTTTGCTATACATTATTTTTCCATAATAAAGAGTTCTAAGTTTATCAACCCCAAGGTCGGTTTCTTTGAACTCAAATCCATAACTATTAAGTTCATCTAAAAGCATTTTTCTTTGCTCATCTTCAGCGAAACCATAATAGTCTTTGTTGTCGTAATACACAAGTAAGCCAACACCTTGAATGTCTTGGAGTTGAACAGCACTATGCATTCCTTTTTTCGAATACTGAAAATCGAATTTTATTGTGTCAAAAACTTTTTTGTAACCCTTGCTAATTAATTCTTCTTCGCGTTTTAAAAGTTTTTTATCAACCTTTTCTGGGCTATTTATACCTCTGCAAAATCTAAGCCTTTCGCAAGCATTTTTCATTTGATTTTCGGTAAGTCCGTCAAGATTTTCTTTTGTGTAATAAATATCGTGAGTAATGCACGAAAACACCAAACTGAGACCATTTTTTGTCAGCATCTCGTGATAATATATCAAATTTTTATCAAGTGGCATTCCTACTTCCAAAACAAGTTTCATACGTTACACCTTTTATCTAATGTTTTATATTTTAGAAAAATTAAACATCAGTTTAATTGAGTTTGGTGCTGATGACAGGACTTGTAAGGAGCCCCTGCGACGGAATAGCGAGCGTATAAATCTTACTAACCTTGCTTTTGTAGCGAGCGTCACATATTTCGGGCTGGACTGTCATCTGCTTTTGCGAAATTAAACGTCAGTTTAATTGAGTTTGGTGCTGATGACAGGACTTGTAAGGAGCCCCTGCGACGGAATAGCGAGCGTATAAATCTTACTATCTCGGCTTTTGTAGCGAGCGTCACATATTTCGGGCTGAACTGTCATCTGCTTTTTGCGAAATTAAACGCCAGTTTAATTGAGTTTGGTGCTGATGACAGGACTTGAACCTGCACGAGGTTTTACCCTCGCAAGGACCTGAACCTTGCGCGTCTGCCATTTCGCCACATCAGCATACGTTTATATTATAATTTATTGCTTCATAAAAATCAATATATTATTTTTTTGAAAAATATGAAAAATTATTTTTTATTTATTGACATTATTTTTATTTAGTGCTATTATAATGGAGTCGAATTTATGTGCGGGTGTAGCTCAATGGTAGAGCGTCAGCCTTCCAAGCTGGTTGCGAGGGTTCGATTCCCTTCACCCGCTCCAATTTGATATGTGTCTTTAGCTCAGCTGGATAGAGCATCGCCCTTCTAAGGCGAGGGTCAGGGGTTCGAATCCCTTAAGACACACCATATGTGGTGGATGTAGCGCAGTTGGTTAGAGCGCAAGATTGTGGATCTTGAGGTCGTGGGTTCAAGCCCCACCTTCCACCCCACAAATTTTTAAAACTTTATATTGGGGTGTCGCCAAGCGGTAAGGCAATAGACTTTGACTCTATCATTCGTAGGTTCAAATCCTGCCACCCCAGCCATTTTTAAAACTAAACTCACGAGTCGTTGGGGTGTCGCCAAGTGGTAAGGCATGGGACTCTGACTCCCACATTCGAGGGTTCGAAACCTTCCACCCCAGCCAAATTGGTTTGGAAGAATATACAACTAAATATGGTTCATTAGCTCAGCTGGCGCGACGCGTTAAAACAACCTTTCAGTGAATGGTTGTTAGCGAGTGAGTGAAACGAACGACAAGCGGGAGCGAATTTATAATTCGCGAGTGGAAGAGCTTGCTCTAACAGCTGTCGATGTAACTTGGATGGAAAACCAATATAAACCAATAAAACTAAATATGGTTCATTAGCTCAGCTGGTAGAGCACTTGACTTTTAATCAAGGGGTCCCGGGTTCGAATCCCGGATGAGCCACCAAAATTAAAAGAGTAGCAATACTCTTTTTAATTTTAATAAGCGGACGTGGTGAAATTGGCAAACACGCTAGACTTAGGATCTAGTGCTTCCGGCTTGGGGGTTCAAGTCCCTTCGTCCGCACCAAATGAAGAGGTTAAGCATATTTTTGCTTGACCTCTTTTGTTTTATGTAAGTTATGGGGCTTGAACGGAGCGTTAAGAAAAGTTGCCAGTGGCAAGTTTTTAGCGACCGGCGTGATAGCGGCACTGCCACCTGCCCTGCCTCGTAGCGGAGCAAGTCCCTTCGTCCGCACCAAATGAAGAGGTTAAGCATATTTTTGCTTGACCTCTTTTGTTTTATGTAAGTTATGGGGCTTGAACGGAGCGTTAAGAAAAGTTATCAAGACAAATTTTTATTGTATATTGAAAATAGATTATGTTTATGTTATACTTTCTAGGCAATCTAAATTTGAGGTATTAAAGATGTTTAGTTATATTGAAGAAAATGTTAAGGCTATTGAGAATCCAAATAATGTTAATGCTTTTTTGTCACAAAAAGCAGATAAAGGTATTAGTTTAATTGCAAACCTAGTTGGCGGCGAGTCTATTCAACTCACTAAACCAATGAACTTTATGACCTACCCTTTTGAGCCAATCTATTACCTTTCAAGAGAAAAACTTGGTGAATTTTACTGCGAGGACTTCTTTAAAATTACTGATGACACTGCAGTGAACGGAAGAAACTTTGTTGGGTTTAGTTATGAGCCAAGAGAAAAATCAAAATTCACAGGCGTTATTGCTCATTTTGCTGACGGAACTTCTTGCAATTTGTATGGAATTAGAAACAAGTGTTTCGAAAAAGAAAAAATTCGTCTTGAAGGAATTGAACAAGAAATAGCAACCGCAATGGCAAAGAAAAAAGCTGAAAAAGAAAGAACCGATGCTATTGTGAGCGATTTTGAAAAAATGTTCTTAGCAATGCCAAGAGAAGAACAAATTGCATTCTTGAAAAAATATGGTTTTGAACTCAGTAATGAACAACCTTCAACACAAAACAATATTGAAAAACAATAGTTAAAAAGAAAGCCCGTCAAGGCTTTCTTTTTTTGACTATTGACAGAAAAAGCGAATGTGATATAATTTTTGTATGGTTATTTTGGAAATGACTCCTAGTGAAGTCCAGACAATTATAAATGGGTGCAAACACCTTGGAAATGGGTGTTTTGGACTTGTGGTTAAACTTGATGAAGACACACTCTTCAAGTTTAATTACAAGGACTTTTTTGATTGTTTTGAAGTGAAAGACAGAAAGGTTCAACTCAATAAACTTGGAGACATTTCACGCGAAATTGAAGTTAGAAAAGAAATTGCAGATATGCTTTATGGTGGCGAACCAACAAGGATTGAACACATTAAAAAAATGATTGCTAGGCAAGACAAAGTCAAACTCACCACCCTGACTCAAGGTTTTGTTTATTCAAACGGATTTTGTGTTGGATATATTCTCAAGAACCATAAAAATCACAAAGATTTGTATCCTTATATGGTTTCAAGGGCGCTGGTGTTGTCTCAAGAAGAAAAAGAACATATTATGAAGCAGATTAAGGCGAGATTAGATGAACTTTTTGAAAACCACATCTATATTTTAGACTTTTCGCTCAACAATATGCTTTATGACCCAAAAACCAGAACGGTTGAAATTATTGATTTTGAAGACTCTTTATACTGTCTTGACAAGAGAGACGAAGCGTTTGAAAAGGAAATTTTAAATAAATTTAGCAAAATGTCTTCTTTTTGGTTAAAACCACAAGAAAAAGAATTCACATAAAAACACGAACCCAAATTGGTTCGTGTTTTTTTATTCTTTGATTATTGGTTGTTCAATAATTATTCTCCTTTTTGTGATAAAACTGGTCTATCTTTTAAATAAATGATGTTTTTGTAATGTTTTTCTTCAACTTCTTGAATTTCCTTATCAAATTCTTGCTCAAGGTATGCATTGTAATCACTTGCGTAACCATCAACGGTGAAAGTCATATCACCAGACTCATT
>SVHI01000030.1 GCA_015055905.1 Clostridiales bacterium
AGACATCACGGCAAAACATAGCCCTGACAGAATTGGTTGGCTCACAGAGGAAAAGTTTATCAAAGAACTTTGGCATCACAGACCAATAACCGATTTTTGGGGTATTTCGAGGGGAACTTGTGAAAGGCTTGCTAAGTTTGGTATTCACGATATGTGTGGAATCGCAAACACGAGCGAAGATTTGCTTTATGACGAGTTTGGCGTGAATGCTGAACTCTTGATTGACCACGCTTGGGGCAGAGAAACCTGTTTGATGGAAGACATTAAAAATTATAAAGGAAAGTCGAGGTCTATTTCAAACTCGCAGATTTTGCCTTGCAATTATTCTTACGACCAAGCAAGGGTTGTTTTTCAAGAAATGATTCAGGACGGTTGTTATCGCTTGGCACGCGAGCATCTTTCAACGAGACTTGTGCATATTTATCTTGGCTATGGCGATGATAGAACAGGAGCAAAAGGTTCAATTAGAATGAGCGAGACAACAAACCTTTATTCAATTATTATTGGCTATGCGGAAAAGTTGTTTGATGATGTATATAAAGACCGAACCAAGCCTGTTCGCAAAATTGGCTATGATTTTGACGGGCTCGTTAGCGAGAATAGTGAGCAATATGATTTGTTTTCAAATAATGAAAAAATTGAAAAAGAAAAAAAACTCACAATGAGCATTTTAAACATTCAAGATAAGTTTGGAAAGAACTCACTGCTCAAAGGTATTGACCTCAAAGAAAAGGCAACTCAACGAGATAGAAATAAAATGGTGGGAGGACACAATGGCTGATAGAGTTAAGATGTCGAGACAAGACAGAGCAAAACAGTTTGCACCATTTGATGCACTCAAGGGGTTGCACGAGGCAATTAAACTAAAAGAGTTTGAGCACGAAATGATTTCAAAAAATGAAATGAGTGAAGATGAGATAAAAATCATTTCAGCGGAACTATCAAAAATTGAAAAAGGCGACAAGGTTTGGGTTAAATTTTTTAGAGACGGACACATTGTTGTGCTTGAGGGTGATGCTCAAATTGATGTGTTTGAACAGGTGCTAAAAGTTGGTGCGTTCATTGTTTATTTTGATGATATAAAGGAAATTAAAATTTTAGAAAAACCGCAAAAAATATAAATTAAATTCGAAAAAATTCACAAAAAACAATAAAAAGACAAGAAATTTTGCAAAATCTTGTCTTTTTTTGTTTATGAAAAATAGCCTGTTAATGTGATGATGCTAGTGCTGTTTGCTGGGACTGTAATGAATGGTCCTGATGATGATGGAACAGTTAAAACGTTTGAAAGCGAAAGAAGATAATCGGTTCCGTTCAAAGTTTCGTCTGGACCACTTCCAACTTTTAAACTTACGGAAGTTAAGTTGAAGTTTTGTGGCAAGTTGTCTGTTACGCTTGAAATGACTGCTTGAGAAGAAGTGTTGTTTTCAAGAGTCAAGAAATAACTAAAAGTTTGGTTTGGTTCAATGTCTGTTACATTTGAACTTTTTGTGATTGAGAAGTCGACATCAGTTTTTTTTTGAATTGTGGTTGAGTCGCTTCCTGTGATTGTTCCTGATGCGGTGTAACCAATTCCTCTAACATCGTTTGTGATAAGCGACACTGTTGATGGTAAGTTGAAAATAACTTGAGCGTTGTATGTGAGTGTCATTGTTTCACCAACACCGAGTTGTTGGAGAGTGAATGTGAGTGGATTTGTTGAAACTGGCGAAACAGGATAGGTGAGTGAACCTACGGTGAGTTTTGCACTAGAGAGAACATATGCGAGGTTTCCACCTCCAAGGTCATCAATGATTCTCACACCGTTTAAGTATGATGAACTTGAGTTTGTGATTGTTATGGTGTAGGTGATGATGTCACCTGCCAAGAATGTATCGGGATTTGAAGATTTTGTGATAATTAGTCCCGTGTTTGTTTCTAAGTTTACTGGCAACACATTTGAGTTTGCTGTGTTTGTTGAGCCATTTAATGTATAGACTGTCGATGCGCTGTTGTTGATAATTTCAGCCATAATACCTCCTTTGTTAGTCTAGTTTAGTGTATGCGGAGAGCGGAAATATTGTGAAAAAATTCAACAAAAAACACCAAATAAATGGTGTTTAATTGATTAATAAGGTCTTTCTTCGTTGCTGACAAAGCCGTAGGCTACAGCATTTGGACCAACGTGTGCACCAATGATTGGTCCCATAATTCTAATTTGTGGGCGAACTCCGCAAACTGGTTCAAGCATATCTGCAAGAGTGTTTGCAAGAGGTTCATTGTCGGTGTGAACAATCACAATGTCAAAGTATTTGTCGTTTTTTGTGAATTTGTTAAATTCATCAACAATGCTTTTAAGCGCTTTTTTCATACCTTTTTCTTTTCTAACAATTTCAAGTTTTCCAAGTTTATTAAATTCAATGATTGGCTTGATTGAAAGAAGTGTTCCAATGGCTGCGCTTGCACCACCGATTCTTCCACCACGCTTGAGATACATAAGGTCGTCAACTAACACAAAGTGTTGAACGTGCATTTTTTCAGTTTGAATAATGTCATAAACTTCGTCTCTTGATTTTCCTTCGTCGCGAAGACGACAGGCAAGTTTAACCAAAATTCCTTCACCAATGGTTGTGGTTTTTGATTCAAGTGCACGGTAGTCGATGTTTGGATATTTTTCCTTTACAATTTCAATCGCTTTGAGGGCGTTGTCAATGGTTGGGCTGAGACCGTCAGATTGAGCAATGTGGAGAGCCTCAGTTACGCCGTCTTCTGCCATTTGAGTGAAAAGGTCGATGTGTGCTTGCAAGTTCAAGATTGAAGTTCTTGCAACGCCACCATCTCTAAGTTCTTTATAAAAATTAACATATTCGTCATAGGTTTTGAAATCGTCAACACATTCAAGGGTTTCTTTGCCTTTTTCGATTGTGAAGTTAAGGTGACCAACATAGATGCCAAGTTCTTTGATTTCATCTGCATAAAGGTCTGAGTTTGAGTCAGTTGATATAGCAAATTTTGCCATAATTTTTTCTCCTAGAAATTATATAATTAATTACAAAACAAATTATAAATTAATTAGAAAAAAATATCAAATATTTTGTTAGATTATTTTGAAGATAGAGACAAATGGTGATATAATTTTCTTGTTTTTGGAGGAACGTATGGAAAAAACTAAAGAAAATAGAATGAAAAAAATTTGGAATAGTTTTACACTCTATGAAAAAATCTGGTTTTTTAGCATTACAATTTTAGCAGTTGTTTTTGCTATTATTTTCCCAGAAGAAGACGTTGGTGGCGTTAACGGTGCGGTTATTATGGCGCTTTATCTCATTGACGTTGTGGCTAATATTTTGTGTGAACTCTTGATTTCAAAGCAAAACAAATGGAACTTTATGGTTTCACTCGTTGTTGAGGCAACAGAGATTGCAATTTGCATTGTTTGTGCATATCGTTTTGCAACAATGGCAACAACACTCTTTTTCTGGATTCCTATCGACATTATTAGTTTCTTTGCTTGGAACAAACACAAAGACAAAGACGAGGCAGAACTTACAAAAGTTAGAAAACTCACTTGGTGGCAAGACATTATCTTGGTTGCAGCCATTGCAGTTTGGACAGTTGGTGTAGGTTATTTGTTGTCACTCATTGAGGTTGAGGGTATCCTTTCTTACAATGAAGTTGTTCAAGATGTTGGTGGCTATTTAGATGCTTGCGCAAGTGCGATTGGCATTGCAAATGGTGTGTTCATTTTGCTTCGCTATAGAGAACAATGGATTGCTTGGTATCTTGTTACTGCGATTGAAATTGTGCTTAATATTATGGCTGGACAATGGGTATTGCTTGTGTTGAAACTTGGCTATTTAACAAACACAACCTATGGCTATATGAAGTGGACAAAATACATCAAGACTCACGGAAACGAAAAAGCAGAAACCAAATTAGACGAAACAGCAAAAGCAAGTTCTTAACCGAACTTGCTTTTATTTTTTGCACAAAAAAAGAGGCGAGATTATTCTTCGCCTCTTTGTCTTGCTTCAGCAGCTTTCTTTGCTCTGTGCTCGTGGAGCAATACCACAAACCTATCAAGCATTTCTTCTGCGCGTTCTGGAGTCAAAAGACCGTCCTTATCTTTTGCAACAGCCACAAGATAGCTTTGTTTTAATTTTGTTGTTGGGATTGCAAATTCGCGGATTGTTTCGTGGTCGACGTCATAACCACTCGCGTCATAATATCCAACCCCCATATGTCTAACGAGGGTGGTGAATGGGATATCAAATTTCGCGATAAGCATATCACCTTTTCTGCCTTTATAACGTTGAATTACGTCAAGGTCTTTCAAGTTTTTAAAGAAATGGATATATTTTTGGTCTGGTTTGTAACGGTGTGAGTTGTGAGCATTTTTTTCAGTGTAAACTCTTCCAATTTGGTCGAATCTGCCGTTAACATAATCCAAAATTTCATCCATTGTTAAGTATCTGTATACTTCCATAATTGTTCCTCCCTCTTTTTATCATCTTTAATATTATACAATAGGGAAGACCAAATTTCAATACCCTTTTTGAAAAAAGTTGTTATTTTTACAAAACTATTTTTGGGTTATTTTTAGATATTGTTTTATGAATATTTCAAGGCAATTTGCAAACATCAAAATGTCGCTTGGTTTGTTAATATTTCTGTATTTATAATTGGTTTCAATTTGAATGATTTCGGCATTTGTTGAAAAGAATAGAGACTGTGTGAGTTTGCCGCCTTTAAATGGTGAGTTGAGCTCAATATTTTTGATGCCGTTTTCTTCAAATGCCTCTTTTAGTTCCATTATTGTTGAATAGTCTGCCGAAAGATTATTCATTGTTCCAAGTTCGACATCAAATGGGCGTTCAAGTTTTGCTCCGTGAAGGTCAAGAACCAACTGAATGTTGTTTTCTTCAACAAAAGCGTTGAGTTTTGTTTTAAATTCGTCACTATCAGTTTTGTTTGGGTCATAGCCCGTGTCGTGATTTTTAACCATACAACAAACATTGCATTTTTCTGCAAGATACCACGCTATTTCTTTGGTGAACGGTTCGCTTGGTTTTATTGTTTCGTTATCAAGCTTTTGATTCATTGAATGTATTGATGTTAAAAGGATTGGAAATTTTCCTTTTTTCATAAAAAAGTTGCTTGTATTTTCAAAAGCAATATTGTTTACTATGTCAAAAAATGACACAGTTTCTTTTGTTAAATTTTCAAGTTTTAATTCATACCCATATTCAGTGATTGTTTTGTTTAAACACTCGGCATATTCTTCGCTTGTTCCGTCAACTTTTACAAAACCATTTTTGAGATAAAGATTTGTTGCGGGGGTGTTTTCAACGGCAACCATAAGTCTAATAAATTCAGCGTTTCTTTGGTATGCTATTTGTTTTGTGAAGTCAAGTGCCATTGAGGCGATGCCTTTTTTAAGATGTTTAACATTTACGCCGAGCCTTGAGAGATAGACAGACTTTGAATCTGGTTTACTCCACGAGAAATTTTTTGATGCATCATTTGAATCACTGACGCAAAACGCGCACAAAATTTCACCATACTCTTCAATAATGTAGAGGTTGTTTTTATCTATATCAAATTCGAACTCGTCAAAAGGATAATATGCGTGCCAAATTCGAATTTCTTGTTGGTTCATATTATCAATAATGTCGTTATACATCTTTTCAAGAGAGTCTAAATCATTTTTTGTTGCTAGTCTAAAATTCATACAAAAGGCTCCTTTCTAGGTTTAGTTTAACATAGAATGGTCAATTAGTAAAATTAAAATGGGGTTTTGGTGGCGGTTTGACATTATAAACTTTGATTGCTATTATAGTGTTATGATTTATTTTGTTAGACACGGCGAAACTGAATATAATAGACAAGGAAGGGTTCAGGGACATCTCGATATTCCATTGAATGCAAAAGGAATCTCTCAAGCGGAGCAAGCAAGAGAGGTTTGTAAAGATAAGGCGATTGATTTGATTTATTGTTCGCCACTTCAAAGAGCAAAGAAAACTGCAGAAATTATTAATGAATATCACAACGTTGAAGTTGTTGTAGATAAAAGATTAATAGAACTTTATTCAGGTTCGGTTCAAGGCAAAACCATTAAAGAGTGCACCGAAGAAGAACTCAAATATGCATTTAACAAACCAGAGAAAAACAATGGCGAATCATTGCCTGACTTTTTTAAACGAGTAAAAGAGTCTTATGATGATATTCTTGCATTAAATAAAAATGTTTTGATTGTTTCTCACGGTGGGGTTTATAGGGCACTATATAAGATTGCCAATAACATTGATGGATTTGATTTGGAAATTGAAACTCCAAAAAATGCGGAAGTAATTGAAATAAAAAAAGCACGCTAATTCAAGCGTGCTTTTATATTTCTTCATAAATATATGTTCCTGGTCCGTCTGCGAGCATTTCAATTTCCATATATGTGTGGAAAACACCAGTTGCAGTTGTGACTTGTTTCTTGAGTTCGCTGACAAGTTCATTATAGATTGGCTCAGCGTTTTCAGGACGAGCAGCTTTGATAAAGTCTGGTCGATTTGTGCCTTTGAGGTTTGCGTAGAGTGTGAAGTTGCTCACCACCATAATTTCGCCGCCGATATCAAAAATGCTTTTGTTTGTCTTTCCGTTTTCGTCGTCAAATATACGAAGTTTCAAGATTTTTTGAGCCATTTTCACAGCTTGCTGTTTTGTGTCGTCAGTGTTAACGCCAACCAAAACTAGCATACCATTTTTGATTTCACTAAATTTTTCGCCGTTTGAATATAGAATACATTTTTTTACTTTTTGCACTACAATTTTCATTTTTGTTATCCTCTCGTCATAAATTATAACATATTACGGCGGATAAGTAAAATTTTAAGACCAAAGAACAAAAATTGGTGATTTTGTCGACAAATTTCGACAAAATAAAGTGTTTAAAAATAATATTTATATTATTTTTATGTTTTTTTTGTGATTATTATTGATATTGTGCAAAAGAAAGAGTATAATGAAAAGTGACATTTATAGTTTTCGCTTGAATAGTTTTATTTTGGAGGAAAAAATGGAAGAATTAAACCAAAACGAATCTGCAGTTATTGAAGAAGTTGCAGAAAACACTGAGGCTATGAAATGCGATTCTTGTGGAAATCACGATGGAAAACAAAAGAACAATAACAGTTCGCTTTTGAAAGCAGGTATTGCTCTTATGTTTGCAACATCTGTTTTATCACTTGGCGTTTCTTGCTATCAAATCTTTAAAAAGGACGATAACAAAGTTGAACAAGCCCAAAATATGATTGGCTCAGTTAACGACAAGAAAGACACATATTCAGTTAGTGATGATGGCTACTTGGTTGTTAATGGAACAAAAACAGAAGTTAAAGTTTCATCAACTGATGGTCAAAATGGTGTTAGTGTTGTTGATGCTAGAGTTATCGAACTTGACAAATGGGGCATTGAAACACAAATGCTCTTCACAATGAGTGATGGAACATACCTTTCAACACCAAAACAAAAACAAATCTTGAGTGAGCACTTCTATGAAGCAAGTTCAGTTCAAGACATTGCTAGACTTGTTGAAGAATTTAAAGTTCCAAACATTAGACTTGCAAACGAAATCACACTTGGTTCATCTGTTGAATTTAGTGGAAGAGTTTGTGTTGACCTTAATGGAAAGGCTCTTAACTATACAGCAGCTGACGCAATGGTTGTTGCAAATAGTTCAAGCCTTACATTCAAAAATGGTTCACTCAACTTTAACACAGAGGTTGCAGTTTGCGTTGAAGGAACAAATGCTGGTGTTGAATTTAATAACGTTAAAGTTAAAGCAACAGCAGTTGTAGTTGAAACTCTTGAAGCAAATGCAAGCATCAAAATCACAGATTCAACAATCAAAACAGTTGAACCAGAAGTTGCAAACTTTGCATTCGGTTCAGTTGGTTCGCTCTTTGTTGTAAAAGGTGAAAATGCTGCAATCGAAGTTAAGGGAACAAAAGTTGACACTGATAGAGCAATCGTTGCTGCAAAAGAAGACGCAGTTGCGGTTAGCCTTAAAGTTGAAACAACCGAACTTAACACAACAGCAACAGTGCTTGATATTAACACAGACGAAGTTGTTCCAACTCTTGAAGCTGATGAAGAAACAATGCAAAACGCAATGATGAATGGCGTTGAACTTAACACATCAACAATCACAAGCGGAAACTTCAACTTTGACCCAACCTATGTTGGTATTTCCGAAGACGTTCAAACATTTGATGTTGATGGAAAATATGTTCTTGCTACAGACTTTGCAAACCTTGTTGAAATTGTTGAAGCAGGTTCAACAATCAACCTTACTGGTGATGTTCAACTTCAATCATCTCTTAGAATTGACAAAGAACTTACTATTGATTTGAATGGTTATGGAATCTACCGTGTGGCTGGAAACAATACACAAACAATCCTTGTTCTTGCTGGTGGCGACCTTACAATCGTAGACTCTGGTAGAGAAGTTGAGGTTCCAGGCGAATTTGGACCAGAATATCAATATGTTGATGGTTTTGTAAGTGGCGTTGGTAATGGTGCAAGCAGCATTGCTGTTTGGGCTTATGGCGGAAAAGTTACAATCAACGGTGGTGTTTTTACAAACATTGCTGAAGATGGCAAAACTGCTTATGAAGTTGTTTATGCTTCAAATGGCGGACAAGTTGTTATCAACGATGGTTATTTCTATGGCGAAACACCAGAATGGACATTAAATATTCTTGACGCTGACAGAGAAACATCTTCAATTATTGTTAAAGGTGGTTTCTTTGTTGGATTCAACCCAGCTGATAACGCAGTTGAAGGAAATGGAACAAACTTCCTTGCTAAAGGATATATGGTTGGTGGTATGCAAACAGGCGACGTTGCTGTATATGCAGTTATTGATGCAGACGTTGAATTGATTGCTGAAGCAATTGAATCTGGCGAACTTAACTATCTTGCAGTTAATGCAGATATCACACTTGAAGAAACAATCACAGTTTCAAATGACCTTACAATCAATCTTCTTGGCAACACAATCACAACAAGTGGCGAGTATGCAGCATTTGACATTGTTGGTGGAAATGTAACAATTGATAACGGAACAATTAATGCATATTATGATGCAATTGGTGTTTATGGTTCAGGTGAAAGAGTTGTGCTCACACTTGGTTCAAACCTTACAGTAACATCACAAACAGCAAACTGTGTATACATTA
>SVHI01000031.1 GCA_015055905.1 Clostridiales bacterium
TATGATTGAAAATTTCAAAGGCAAGCCTGTTGGGCTTGACACTTTGGGTGCGGTGACAGGTGAAGAGCCTGACACAATCGAAGATGTTTATGAGCCATATCTCTTGCAAATTGGTTTTATTGCGAGAACTCCAAGAGGAAGAATTCCTCTTGAACCTGCTTATACTCACCTTGGTTATAAAATTGAAGACTATGTGAAATAGGGAATTTATGGAAATTTTAAAGACTAGTGATTTTTATTACGACTTGCCAGAAGAACTTATTGCGCAAACACCTGTTAGCCCTCGTGATAGCGCAAGAATGCTTGTTTTTTGCAAAGAAAATAAGAATCTTGAACACAAGATTTTTAGAGATATTTTAGACTACTTATCACCAAATGACGTGCTTGTTTTGAATAACACAAGAGTTATTCCTGCAAGGCTTTTTGCAAGCAAACTAACAGGCGCAAAAATTGAGGTGTTTTTGCTCAAACGTTTGAATCTTACAGACTATGAAGTTTTGATGAAACCAGCAAGAAAGGCTCCTGTTGGAACAAAACTAATTTTCTCTGACAATCTTTACTGTGATGTTATTGAAAACCAAGAAGAAATTGGCGGAAGAATTATTCGTTTTAATGTTGCTCAAGGAACTCTTGAAGAGGAACTTGACAAGATTGGAAATATTCCACTTCCACCATATATTCACGAAAAACTTGAAGATGATGAGGAATATCAAACCATTTATTCAAAGATTCGTGGTTCAAGTGCGGCTCCAACTGCGGGACTTCATTTTACTGAAGAACTTATGCAAAAAATTAGAGATAAAGGCGTTCAAATTGAAGAAGTTACACTTCAAGTTGGGCTTGGAACATTTAGGCCAGTTGCTGAAGAAAACGCACTAGAGCACAAGATGCACAGCGAAGAAATTGTTGTTCTTCCTGAAGTTGCAGACAGGCTCAACAAGGCAAAGGCAGAAGGCAAACGCATTATTGCTGTTGGAACAACATCAGTTAGAACTTTGGAGGCTGCGGCAGACAAACCTGGTCATATTGAAGCTTGCCAAAAAGAAACAGACATTTTCATTTATCCAGGCGTTGCGTTTAAATTTGTTGATGCGATGATAACAAACTTCCACTTGTCAGAAAGCACACTTATTATGCTTGTTTCTGCATTTGTTGGAAGAGAAGACACATTAAAAGTTTATAAGGAAGCAGTTGAAGAAAAATATAGATTCTTCAGTTTCGGCGATTGCTGTTTCTTTTACTAAAGGAGAGAAAAATGGAATTAGAAGAAATGCAAAAGGCAGCGTGGGAAAACAAGGTTGAAAAAGGGTTTAATACCACAAATGTTGAGAAAGAATTTTGTTATCTCACAAGTGAAGTTGGCGAGGCTTATATGGCATATTTGAGAGACAAAGACGGGCTTGGCAGTGAACTTGCTGACATTGGAATTTATCTTTTGGGACTTGCTGAAATGCTTGGATATTCGCTCAAAGATGAGATTGAAAAGAAAATGGCAATCAACAAAAATAGAAAGTATAAACTAAACGAATATGGCGTTTTGATTAAAGACGAAAAAAAGGACTAAACAATGGAAAATAAATATTTTTCGTTTGAAGAAAAACAGAAATCTTCAAACACTTATGGAAGAATTGGTGTTTTGCATACTCCTCACGGGGATATTGAGACTCCAGTTTTTATGCCTGTTGGAACAAAGGCGACAGTGAAGGCTGTTGAACCAAGAGAACTTGAAGAAGTGAATGCACAAATTATTTTGTCAAACACCTATCACTGCTATCTTAGACCTGGTGCGGACCTTGTTGAAAAGGCTGGCGGACTTCACAAGTTTATGAACTGGAACAGACCTATTCTCACAGACTCTGGCGGGTTTCAAGTGTTTTCACTTTCAGACCTTAACAAAATCACTGAAGACGGGGTTGAGTTCAAGTCACACTTAGACGGCTCTTCACACTTCTTTACACCTGAAAAGTCAATGGAAATTCAAAACAAACTTGGCAGCGACATCATTATGGCTTTTGATGAATGTTCAGATTATGGTGTGGACTATAACTATGCTAAAGCAGCCTTAGAGAGAACTGAAAGATGGCTTGACAGATGCTTAGCGTATCACAAAAAAGAAAAGCAATTATTATTCCCAATCGTTCAAGGAAACTTTTTCCCAGACCTTAGACTCAAGGCTCTTGAAAATGTTAAACAAAAGGCGAGTGTAGGGTTTTCAATCGGTGGGCTTTCTGTTGGTGAACCAAAAGACAAAATGTATGAAATGCTTGATGTTTTGGCACCACATTATCCAAGCGACAAGGTTCGTTATTTGATGGGTGTTGGAAGTCCTGACTGCTTGATTGAAGGGGTTATTCGCGGAATTGATATGTTTGACTGCGTTCTTCCAACAAGAAATGCAAGAAATGGAACAGCCTTAACCAGCACAGGAAAAGTTGTTGTTAAAAACGGAATGTATAAAGAAGACTTCACAACTCTTGACCCTGAGTGCGATTGTTATGCTTGCAAGAACTTCACAAAGGCGTATTTGAGGCATTTATTTAATGCTGATGAAATCTTGGGTGCACAACTTTTGTCTATTCACAACATTAGATATCTCACACACCTTATGGAGCAAATTAAAGATGCGATTCGTGAAGATAGGCTTCTTGAGTTTAGAGAAGAATATTTAAAAAAGACTGGTTACAAATAGAAAATAGACAAAAAACCCTATTAGTTGTCACTAATTTGATTAAAATGGGTTGCAAAAAGCGTTTTTATTTGATAAACTACTTTGTAGTAAAAAGGAGAGAAATTTATGATTAATTTTATTTGTGCAGAGCAATCAAATAACGTTGTATTTTCAGTTATTATCATTGTTGCTTTACTTGGTATGCTTATTTTCCCATACTTCACACAAAGAAAAAAGAACAAAGAATATGTTGATATGCTCAACTCTATCAAAGTTGGCGACCTTGTTAAAACTGCTGGTGGTATCATTGGTAAGATTAACAAAATCACTGACAAGGGTGACATCAAAACTGTTATCTTAGAAACAGGTTCAAAAACAGAAAAATCATATATGGAATTTGATATGAGTATGATTTACTGCGTTTTGAAATCAACAAAAGCTGCAGAAACTGCAGAAGAAACACCAGTTGAAGAAGTTAAAGCAGAAGAAGAAAAAGTTGAAGCTCCAGTTGAAGCTCCAGTTGAAGAAAAAACTGAAGCTCCAAAGAAAACTGCAGCAAAAAAGACAACTTCAACAAAGAAGACAACAACTGCTAAAAAATCAACAACAAAAAAGAAATAAATTAAGACGCGAAAGCGTCTTTTTTTTGTGTAATTAATCATAAAAAACGGCGCCTATGAATATGATTTTGTAGAGGTGATTTTATGTCATATTCAAATAGTGGAAGTTTGGAAAAAAACAATATAATTCTTGAATTTTTGAAGGGTTTAATTGTTTCAATGATGATTTCTTTTGCGCTTGTTTTGGCGTTTGCGTTTTCGCTTAAATGGTGGGAGGCGAGCGAAAATATGATTTTGCCAATTAACCTTGCAATTAAACTTGTTAGCGTTTGTGCGGGTGCTGCCGTTGCGGTTAAAGGTGACAAAAAGGGTCTTGTTAAAGGTCTTGTGTTTGGGCTTGTTTATATGACTTTTGCGTTCGTTTGTTTTTCAATTTTGGCACAGACATTTGAACTTGATTTGAGTTTTGTTTTAGACCTTGTTTGCTCGGCTGTTGCTGGTGGAATTGTGGGAATTATCAAAGTTAACAAAAAATAATGGCTTTAAAATTATATAATTTTAATAAAATTTTGGGTTCAGTTTTAAATTGAGCCCTTTTTTTCTATAAATTTGGTTATAAATACACGATTTTTGAAAAATAATTTTTATAATATGTTGACCAAATTAGAGTTTTAGGTTTATAATATGGGCGATTATTAAAATAAGGATATTGCGCGATGAAAAAATTTAGTAAAACAACTGCGATAGTACTCAGTGTAATTCTATTCGTATGTTTAGGAATTGGCTTCGTTCTAAGCTTTGTGCCAATTCAATTCAGTAAAAGCAAATATGTTTCATTTTGGAACACTATGAACGTTTCAACTGATATGGCAGGTGGTATGTATGGTGAATATACAATCAAAACCGAAAATCCAACCGAAAAAGATATCGTTGATACAGTTTCTTTAATCCGTGAAGTTTTTGAAGAAGATGGATACAAAAACGTTAACGTTTATGCAACAGGTTCATCAAAAGTTAGAGTTGAACTTTCATACCCAAACGGTAACGAATCAATTTCTGATGCTTACTCAAGACTCACAAATATTGGTGCTGGGGCATTCTCACTTCGTTCAACAAACGGCGAGAGCATCAGTTCTTCAGGTTCATCATCAACAAAAGTTGAAGATATTGTTCTTGACGGTTCAAAATATGTGAAAGAGGTTAAGGTTTATACAAACAACGACCAAAAGTTCATTTCTATTGTTTTCAACAAAGAAGGACAAGTTAAGTATGAAGAACTTTGCACTGCTGTTAACGAGGCTGCATCTGGCGCTGGTTCAATTTATTTATTCTTAGGAGATTATAACCAATCAATCTCTGTTGCTGGTGCTGCTGACTTTTCGTCACTCACACTTTCAAACACTGACTGGAACAATATGATTTCTTTGGAACAAAAAATTAAACTTGGCTGTGCAAAAGTTGACCTTGACGGAACAAATGCTAAGATTGACACAATGTCAACAACAATGTCTGCAGGTGAGGCTTCAAGTTCACCAGAAGATAAAACATTCTTCTCAAGCAACATCTATGTTGTTTCAATGGCGGCTCTTATCGTTGTTGCAGTTTTGCTTGTTTCATTCTTTGCTATCAACTATGGATTCTTTGCACTCGTTGCTGGCGTTTCAATGATGTTTAATGCATACTTGTTCTTGTTTATTGCTTGGCTTGTTCCATCATTCGAACTTAGCGTTTCAGTTTTGTTTGCTCTTTCAGTTGGTCTTGCTCTTATTTATGTGTTTGCTTATGACTTTGCTAGAAACGTTAAGAGTGAATATAACCTTGGAAAATCTCTTGCTGCATCACTTGAATCAAGCAGAAAGAGAACATTGCCATCAGTGATTATTTGCGGGCTTACACTCCTTGCATCTTCACTTGTGTTAATGGCTTTGTCATTCAGTGAAATCACCAGTGTTGCTATTGCTTTTGCAATCTGCTCAGCACTCTTGTTGTTCACAAATATCGTTATGATTCCTTTCTTTGTTAAGATTGGTATTTCGTTTAATAAGTTCGATAGAAAACTTTTCTTGCTTAAAAAGAAGAGAAGTTTAGCAGAACTTTCAGCATCATCAAACAAGGAGGAAAACTAGTATGAAAAAGACTATGAAAAAATTTCCACTTTTGATTTGCTTGATTGTTTCTTGTGCAATCGTTATCGCATCACTTTTTGTGGCTGGCTTTGGTGGCATTAAGATTGCTCCATCACTCGGTGGTGGCAGCCAATTTGAAGTTGCTATTCACGACACAACAGACACAAAAACTGCAGTTAAATCAATTAAAACAGCACTTGCTGAATGTGAACTTTCATTAGATTCAACAACTGTTGAAGATAAGTTCATTGCGCTTGATGGCGAAGGCTCTTATACAAAGAGAGTTATTATCATAAAAATTGCAGAAGCTGACATTTCTGACGAAGTAGAAAAAGAAGTTCAAACAAAAGTTGCTTGGAGCTTGGGAGTTCCTGTTTCAAAGGTTTCTTCAGTTGACAACATTGTTAGTTCAATCAAATCTAGCGAAATTTTATGGCTTGGACTTGGCATTGGCATTATTGCAATCTGCTTGTTTGTGTTCGGTCTCTTTAGATATGATGTTTTTGCAGGACTTTCATTTATTTTGTCATATCTTCACAACATCATTTTGTTCCTTTCTATTGTGATTATCACAAGACTTCCATTAAGTCTTATCTCAATCGCAGGAATTATGGTTTTGACACTTGTTATGACATCACTCCTTGTTAGCATTTATGAAAAGAACAAGGTTGAATCTGAAATGCACCTTGGCGAAAAAGAAACAGTTAGCCAAAGAATGCTTAGAAGTGAAGGCTATGCTTTGAAACCATATATTTTGGTTGGAGCAATTTCATTTATTGTGGCTGCGCTCTTGTTGCTTGTTCCTGTAATGAGCATCACTTGGGCAAGTTTCTCACTTATGATTGCTGTAGTTGTTTCAGCATACACAGGTGTTTTGATTGGACCAGGCGTTTATGCGTCATTCCTTGAAATCAAGAACGCTTATACTGAGGCTAGCCTTAGCAGAAACGATACTGTTAACAAAGAAATCAAAAAGAAAATTGCTAAGTCTAAAAAGGCTAACGAAAAGAAATAAACTCGCAGTGGGTTAACTTGAAAGTTAATCCACTTTTTTATTCCCAAAAATTTGTTTATTTTTAAAAAGATTGTGTTTAGATTGCGTTTTTTGTTAATCGGTGCTAAAATCAAAACAAAGTAAAAAGGTAAGAATATAGATGTTAGTTGATGAGAGAATTTTAGAGTTTATTAAGAAAAAACACGAAAATGAGAAAGATTTTGATTTAGAAAAATATCTAAATCCTAGTTTGAATGATTTAAGAGATGCAAACAAATTGAAAGATATTGATTTGGCTGCTAAAAAAATCAAAGATGCTATTAATGACGGCAAGAGAATTTTGGTTTATGGTGACTATGATAGTGACGGCATTTGTGCTGTTACTATTCTTTATTTGCACCTAAAAAATATGGGCGCGAATGTAGATGTTTTTATTCCTAACCGCTTTGAAAATGGTTATGGAATGTCGGTTGAGGCAATCGAAGAGATTGTTTCAGAGTTTGCTCCTGACCTTGTTGTTACTGTTGACCTTGGAATCACCGCGATTGAAGAGGTTGAAATTTTGAAACAAGAGGGCATTGATGTTGTTGTGACTGACCATCACTTGCCACTTGCGGAAGTTCCAGACTGCGTTATTATTGATCCAAAGCACGACAATGCTGAATATGGTTTCGATGGGCTTTGCGGGGCTGGAGTTGCTTATAAACTTGTTGAGGCACTTTCTGGCAAAACTGAGGCGAACAAGTATCTTGACATCTGTGCGATTGCAACGGTTGGTGATATTGTTCCGCTGATTGACGAAAACAGAGTTATTGCTAAGTTTGGTATTGATAAAATCAACAATGGCGAGTGTTTGAAGAGTTTAACCTTTTTGAAAAATAAACTTGAACTTGAAAGGTTAACTTCAACAGATATTAGTTTTAAAATTGTTCCAAGACTCAATGCTTGCGGAAGAATGGATAATGCACTCAAAGTGTTTGAGTTCTTGATTCAAACAGAAGATAAACTTTTGGAAGAAAAATATGCTGAGATTGAGAGCGACAACACACTAAGACTTGCAACCATTGACAAGGGCACAAAGATTATTGATGAACTGATGAAAAAGTATAATTTTGATGAGCCATCAATACTTGTTCACGGAGATTTTCACGAGGGAACAATCGGTATTGTTGCATCAAGACTTTGTCACGATTACAACAAGCCTGCAATCGTTTTCGCTAAAACCGAAGACGGAACACTCAAGGGTAGTGGCAGAAGTATTGATAAGGTTGATCTTCACAAGATTATTTCTGGTATGGGCGGTATGCTTTTGAATTTTGGCGGTCACAAAATGGCTGTTGGTCTTGAGATAGAACCAGAAAACTTTGAGGTTTTCAAAGAGGAACTTAACAAGAAAATATTAGAAATCACAACACCAAAAGATTTTCTCATTGATAATTCGAGATTTGATATTAAAGTTACAGACGATGATTTGAGCATTGAATTTGCAAAGCAACTTGAAAAACTTGAACCTTATGGCGATAGCAATGAAAAACCTCTTTTGATGCTTGAACAAGAGAAAATGTCTGTTATGCCGATAAGTGAAAAAGCGTTTAAGCACTACAAGTGTTTTACGGCGAAAAACAACGCTTTGGTGGCGTTTAATTTCTATAAAGACTCATTTGTGTGTGAGTCACCAGCAAAAAAACAAATTATAGTTGATTTGAGTCTGGGTCAATTTAAAGGTAAAGACAAACTTAACCTATTTTTAAAGGGGTTGAGTGTGGTTGAACCTAAGTTTGAAACCTCAAAAGAAAACGATTTTATGACCGCACTCTACAACAAATATTATTCAATTTTTGATTTTAACAATAGAGAAAATTATGTTGTTTGTGAAGACCTTGAAAGCATTATAAAAACCAAGTTTGCCGAAAGCGAATATGGAACTATATTAGTGGCTACAACAGGTGAAGATTTAGAGGTCGTAAAGAGGCTTGGTTTAGAAAAATATGTGGGTGAAAAACCACTCAAAAATGGTCAAAATGTTGTTGTGGTAAGCCCAAGACAAATTTATGAACTTGCTGATGTATTTGGTTATAAAAACATAATCTTTTTACACAAATATTTTGATGAAGAACATTTGTTCTATTCACAGAGACTAAAAGTTTATGAAAATGCAAAAAACAGCCAAATTGATATTAAAATATCAAAAGAACGCGAAATTTTTGCAAAAGTTTATAAACTTGCGACTGCTTTTGTTGGACTAAAGGCAAATGATGTGCTAGACTTTTCACATAAGCTTAGTTTGAAAGATGGTGCGCTTTCAGCCAGCCAAATTTTGTTTTCGCTTATAGTGTTTATGGAATTAAACTTTTTGGAGTTTGACGATGTGCTTTGCACGATTTCAATTTTGAAATCAAAGAAGACTGAAATAACAAGTTCTAAATTTTATCAAAGTGTGGTTTTGTAATGGAAATGATTTACGAGAAATTTATATGGAGCGTTAAGAAAAACTATCCAAAGAATCAAGACAAGATTTTTGAGGCGTATCAGTTTGCAACAGACGCTCA
>SVHI01000032.1 GCA_015055905.1 Clostridiales bacterium
CAACGCCACCAAAAGTTTGGAACTCAGCGGCTGTGATTTTGTCGCCTTCAACTGTTATAAAAATCTTGATGATTTCGTTGCCGATATCACAAACAACCTTTCCAACACCATTTGCACCACGGATTACACCGAAGTTCTTTGGATTATAAAATTCGTTCATAATTGCGTTTGAATACATATTATAATTCCACCTTGTTTTTATAGATTCTTATAGCAGAAATACTTCTTACTTTTTTCACGACTTTTCTAATGGTTTCAACAATTTCGTCAACATCTTCTTTTGTGATGTCTGCGCCAAGAGTAAAGCGAACACTTGACCTTGCCCATTCAGCATCTTTGCCCATTGCAAGAAGAACGTGTGATGGCGAATTAGATTTATTTTCAACACCTGTGCAGGTTGATGCACAAATTCCCTCTTTGTCTAAAAGCATTACAACAGCTTCAGATTCAGCACCTTCGAACATAACACAGCAGTTGTTTGCAACTCTTTGAATTGGGTGACCATTAAGAGCAATGTTGTGAACTGCTTCTGAAAGTTTCTTTTGGAAATATTTTCTAACAATTCTAACTGCTTTAACCTTTTCTTCAAGGTCGGTTGTTGCGTTTTCGATTGCAACGCCAAAGCCTGCGCAAAGTGGAATTGACAAACTGCCTGCTCTTGGGTCTCTGTTTTCACCAGAAATGAGGTTTGCAATTTTTGTTCCATTTTTAACATAGAGTGCACCGATTCCTTTTGGACCATTGATAAGGTGCGCAGAAATTGAAAGTGCGTCAACGCCAAGTTCTTTAACATTGATGCCGATTGCACCGATTGCTTGGCAAGCGTCTGTGTGGAACACTACTCCGTTTTGTTTTGCAAGTTCTGCAATCGCTCTAATTGGTTGAAGTGAACCAACTTCGTGGTTTGCCATCATAATTGAAATGAGGCTTGTGTCAGGACCGATTGCTTTGATGATTGAAGCGTAGTCAACAACACCATTTGCGTCAACTGGAACATAGGTTACTTTGAAACCTTCTTCTTCAAGTTCTTTGCAAGAATCTAAAACTGCGCCAGTTTCGATGCAAGATGTGATGATGTGTTTGCCCTTTGCTTTATTTGCACGAGCAAGTCCTTTAATCGCCCAGTTGTTTGATTCTGTTCCACCAGATGTGAAATAGATTTCTTCTGGGTCTGCATTAATTGCTTTTGCAACTTTTGCCCTAGCTTCAGCGAGCATCTCTTCACTTGCTCTTCCAAGTGAATAAACACTTGCACTATTTGCTTGGCATTTTGAATAACATTCAAGCATTTTTCTGTATACATCACTAGACAAGAATGTTGTTGTTGCGTTATCTAAATAGTATAATTTTTTATCCATAGTTTCTCCCCTTGTTTTCTATTATAATTATATAACTATAATAAATAAAATGCAATAGGGTTTATAAAAAAAGTTGCTAAAAAAACGCAAAATTTTCAAAATTTTGGTCATTTTAACCAAGTTTTTGAGCCTATATTTGCGATAAAACAAAAAACAGGGTTTCCCCTGTTTTTTTTAATTGTTTTCGATTGTGTCTAACATAAACTTTTCAAACTCTTCAAATTCTTGATAGCCTGAAGTTCTGCCTATTTCTTTTCCGTCTTTAAAAATGATGATTGTTGGCACTGCTGTTATGTTATATTTTTTTGCGATATCTTCAGCACTGTCGATGTCAATTTGATAGAAATAATAACTCTTTTTGTATTTTTCAGAGATATCTTCCATAATTGGCGCCATAAGTCTGCAAGGTCCGCACCAAGACGCTGAAAAGTCACAAACACAAATTTTTCCTGAACCTAAAATTGATTCAAATTCGTCATCTGTCATAATTCCTGCATTTAACATTAGTAAATCCTCCTATTATAAGATATATTTTCCTAAATCGAACTTTTTAGAAATGTTAACCAAATGTTCGTCAACATATTTTTTGTCAACTTTGATGTCGATTACTGGGTGGTCGCCAGTTGCATTGAATGAAACATCTTCAAGCAAACTTTCCATAATTGAGTGAAGGCGTCTAGCACCGATGTTTTCGTTTGTTTCGTTAGCGAGAACTGCAATTCTTGCAATTTCTTCAATGCCGTCTTTTTCAAACACGAGGTTGATGTTATCAACTTTTAAAAGACTTGAATATTGCAATAAAAGTGAATTTTCAGTATCTTCCAAAATCTTGACAAAGTCTTCATATTTGAGGCTGTTTAAAGACACAAGTGTTGGGAAACGACCTTGAAGTTCTGGAATTAAATCTTCGATTCTTGACAAGTGGAATGCTCCTGCTGCAATAAACAAAATAAAGTCTGTTCTAATTGGACCATATTTGGTTGATACTGTGCTGCCTTCAACGATTGGAAGAAGGTCTCTTTGAACACCCTCTCTTGAAACGTCTGGACCGTGACCAGAACCAGATGAGCCCTTGCCTGTGATTTTGTCAATTTCATCAATAAAGACAATTCCGTCTTGTTCGGCACGTCTAATTGCCTCAGCAGAAACGTTGTCCATATCGATAAGTTTTTCGCTTTCTTCGTTCATAAAGATGTGCATTGCATCAACAACTGCTAAGCGTTTCTTTTTCTTTTTCTTTGGCAAGATTCCGCCGAGCATTTCGCTGATGTTGATTTCCATACCCATTCCGCCACCAAGCATTTGCATTGGACCAGAACCAGCATCATCAGCAACTTCAACTTCAACAATTTCGTTGTCGAGTCTGTGCTCTTTTAAATCTTCAATGATATGGTCACGAACAACATCGTCAGCCATATCTGGGTGTTTTGTTTTATAACTTTGATATAAAGCAAGAACGAGTCTGTCGAAAGTCGCTCTTTCAGCCTTGTCGTGAACTTCATCAAAACGCTCTTTTTTAACGAGTCTAACTGATGCTTCAGCAAGGTCACGAATGATTGATTCTACATCTCTTCCAACATAGCCAACTTCTGTGAACTTTGTTGCTTCAACCTTTACAAATGGTGCTTTGACGAGTTTTGCAAGACGACGCGCAATTTCGGTTTTACCAACACCTGTTGGACCTTGCATAATAATGTTTTTTGGTGTGATTTCCTCTCTAATTTCAGCAGAGAGTTTGCTTCTTCTATATCTGTTTCTAAGTGCAATGGCAACAGCCTTTTTTGCTTCGCCTTGACCGATGATATATTTATCGAGTTCGTTTACGATTTGTTTTGGTGATAATTGGGTTGACATATTACACCTCCTCAACTGTGATGTGGTCGTTTGTATAAACACAAATTTCGCCTGCAATCTTCATTGCCTTTTCAGCAATTTCACGAGCAGAAAGTTTTGTGTTTTCGTAGAGTGCCTTTCCTGCAGAAAGTGCATAGTTTCCACCTGAACCAATGGCACACACACCGCCTTCTGGCTCAAATACATCACCGTTTCCTGAAATAATTAAAAGTTGGTCTTTATCTGCAACAATCATCATTGCGTCAAGTTGACGAATGGCTTTGTCGCCACGCCATAAAAGTGCAAGTTCAACCGCTGCACGCTCAAGGTTGCCTGAATATTTTTCAAGCATCTTTTCAAAATGCTCACAAAGGTTGAATGCATCTGCTGTTGAGCCTGCAAAACCAATAACGACCTTGTCATTAAAAATTCTACGAACTTTTCTTGCGTTTCCTTTGAAGATTGTATGTTCGCCCGCTGTAACTTGTCCGTCACCAGCAAGAACAATCTTTCCGTCTTTCTTTACGCCAATAATTGTTGTTCCTCTAAAAGATAACATTGTTGTTCTCCTTATATTGTTTTAAGTCACTAAGTGCTCGCTTTGAATACTCTAGTTTTTTCAAAGCCTTGTCTTTTATCCTTTCCGCTAGCGGTGGCAATATTCCAAAGTTGGCATTCATTGGTTGAAAGCCGTTTGGCTCAGCCGTCACTAGATAGTTGGTTATAGCTCCAATTATAGTGGTTTTTGGCAAATTTTCAAGAGTTTGACCATTAATTTTGAGTGCGAGACTAATTCCCGCAATCATTCCGCTGGCTGTGCTTTCCATATAGCCCTCAACACCAGAGAGTTGACCCGCGATGTAAATGTTTGGATTTGACCTTAAACTAAAGTCGTGGTTCAAGTGTTTTGGAGCGCAGATAAAACTGTTTCTGTGCATTACTCCATACTTGATAAAATCTGCGTCTTTGAGTGCTGGAATCATTGAAAATACTCGCTTTTGTTCGCCCCACTTTAGGTTTGTTTGGAAACCTACGAGGTTATAAAGTTCATTTTCAGTGCTTTCTTTTCGTAGTTGGACAACCGCGAATGGTTTTGTTCCGTCCTCAAGTCTCAAGCCCACTGGACGAAGTGGACCGAACCTAAGGGTGTCTACGCCTCTTGACGCCATAACTTCAACTGGCATACAGCCCTCGAAAATTTCTTTCTTTTCAAAAGAATGCATTTCGGTTCGCTCTGCATTAACAAGTGCATCGATAAAGGCATAATATTCTTCTTTGTTCATTGGAAGATTAATATAATCGCTCTCGCCCTTCCCGTATCTGCCAGCAGTGAAAGACTTTGTTTTATCAATAGTTTCGCCGTCAATGATTGGCGCTGATGCGTCATAAAAATGCAAGTTGTCTTCACCCAAAAGTTTTTGGAGTTCTTTTGAAAGGTCGTCACTAGTGAGTGGTCCAGTCGCAATGATTGTTGGTTTTGTTAGGTCAATTTTTGTAACTTCTTCATTATGAATAGTAACGCCTTTTAATTTCTTTATCTCTTCGGTAACAAGCTCACTGAACTTGTCTCTATCAACGGCAAGCGCTGAACCTGCTGGAACCTTTGATTTTTCAGCACAACGCAAAACGAGGCTGTCAAATTCACGCATTTCTGCTTTTAGACAACCTGATGCTGTTGATGGGTCATCACTCTTGAAAGAGTTTGAACATACAATTTCAGCAAAATTTGGAGATTCGTGAGCAGGAGAAAACTTGGTTGGCTTCATTTCGTAAGCATCAACCAATATTCCTCTCTTTGCAAGTTGATAAGTTGCCTCAACCCCTGCAAGCCCTAATCCTATAACATTAACTGTTTTCATTTTGCTCATCTAACTTATTTAATATATCAATGCCGTCAAAATATTCTTCTGGTGGCATTTCTGGTGGAACAAACTCATCGCCAGATGTTGGTTTTGCGTTTGCTATTTTTTCTTTTCTTGAATAGTTGCATTTTGGACAAGACACGACTTTCATATACTTATAAAGTTTAACAATCATATCTGCCTTACAGTCTGGGCAAGCCTCATTTGCAGGAATGTTCCAAGATGAATAGTCACATTCTGGATAGTTTTCACAACTATAGAAAACCTTTCCTCTTTTTGATTTTCTTTGGAGAACATCTCTTCCGCATTTTGGGCACTTTGCAACCACTTTTTTCTCATCATCTAAAGGACGAGTGTTTTTGCAAGTTGGATAGTTTGGACAAGCCAAGAACTTTCCAAATCTGCCTGCACGAACAACCATTTTTGCTCCGCACTTGTCGCAAACAATGTCGGTTGGTTCGTCTGGAATTTTTGCCTTTGTTCCGTCGCTCATAGCGCTCTTTACGGCTGCGTCAAAATCGTAGTAGAATTCACTTAAAACTTTGCGCCAATCTTTTCCGTCATATTCAATGTCGTCAAGATTGTTTTCCATTTCGGCTGTGAACTTGATATTCATAATGTCTGGGAAGAATTTAATGAGCATATCAACAACAACATTTCCAAGTTCTGTTGGTTTGATTGCCTTTCCTTCTTTCTCAACATATTTTCTATTAAATAAAGTTGTAACAGATTGAGTGTAAGTTGATGGACGACCGATACCCTTTTCTTCCATCGCCTTAACAAGACTTGCTTCGGTGTATCTTGATGGTGGCTTTGTCCATTTTTGTTCTGGTTTTGTTTCCTTTGCAGTGAACTTGTCGTTCTTTTCAATGCTTGGAAGTTTTGCCTCTGCACTTTCGCCGTCTTCGTCTGCTGGTTGGTTGTTGTAAAGTGCGGTGTAACCTTCAAAAATTAAACTCTTTCCTGTTGTTTTGAACTTGTGACCATTGCACTCAAGGTCAACAACAAGAGAGTTGTAAGTAGCATCTGCCATTTGGCTTGCAAGGAATCTGTCATAGATAAGTTTGTAAAGTCTATATTCGTCTTTTTTAATCTTGTCTTTGAGGTCTTCTGGACGCCATTTAAGAGAAATTGGACGAATGGCTTCGTGCGCGTCTTGAGCATCTTTTTTGTTTTTGAAACTTCTTGGTTTTTCTAAGGCGTATTTGTCACCATAGTTTTCTTTGATGAACGCTTTTGCCTTTGCTTGTGCCTCAGGAGCAACACGAGTTGAGTCGGTTCTAATATATGTTACAAGAGGTTGTTTGCCTCTGCCTTGAATTTCAACACCTTCATAGAGTGTTTGTGCTGTTTGAGATGTTGTTTTAAGGCTCATTCCAAGTTTGTTCAAAGCTTCTTGTTGCATTGTTGAAGTGGTGAACGGTGCACTTGGTGATGATTTTGCTATAGATTTTTTAACATTTGTTGCAACAAACTCACCGCCTGTGATATCTGCGATGATTTTGTCCATTTCTTCTTTGTTTTTAACAGTTTTGTCTTTTCCAAGATTCAAGCTTGCTTTGAATGTTTCGCTTGTGCCGTCAATGTTTTTAAGAATAACTTGAAGAGTCCAATATTCTTCAGGCTTGAAATTCAAGATTTCTCTTTCTCTGTCAACCACAAGTCTAAGGGTAACCGATTGAACACGACCAGCTGACAAGTTGTTTTGAATTTTTTTGCAAAGAATTGGTGAAATTTTGTAACCCACAAGTCTATCAAGGACACGGCGGGCTTGTTGAGCATCAACAAGTTTGTTGTCGATTGGTCTTGGGTTCTTGATTGCCTCATTAACGGCAACTTCCGAAATTTCATTGTATGTTATTCTGTTTGGCTCATTTGGGTCAATGTCTAAAAGATGACACATATGCCAAGCGATTGCCTCTCCCTCACGGTCAGGGTCGCTCGCAAAGTATACTCTTTCAGCTTTTTTCATTTCTCTTTTGATGTCGTCAACATATTTTTTGTGACTTGGAACAAGAACGTATTCTGGTTCGAAATTGTTGTTAACATTTACACCAAGAGTTTTTTCTGGCAAGTCTCTACAATGACCAAATGTTGGCATAACTTTGTATCCCTCGCCAAGATAATGCTGAACACTTTCTCTTTTACCAGGACCTTCGATTAAAACGAGTTTCATAAAATCTCCTTAACTAATTCTCTACTTCTTTAACTTTTTCAATTCGTTTTTAAATTTTATCATTAATAACAGCATAAACATCAACGTCGATAAGTTCACCGTCATTATTGAATGAATATTTATGAAGTCTGCCTTCATAAACCATTCCTATCTTTTGCATAACTCTTCCGCTCTTTGGGTTTTCAGTGTTGTGATGAGCAGACACACGAACGATGCCCTCATCAAAAAGATAGTCACGAACAACCTCGGCAGCCTCTGGCATTAAGCCTTTGCCCCAATATGCTCTGCCTAAAACCCAGCCAAGTTCAACGGCTTTTTTCTTTGCGTCATATTCAACAACATCGATGCAGCCAATAACCTCATTTGTTTCTTTCAAAACGACAGCCCATCTATATGTGAATTCGTTGTCATAGTCTGGAAGAACAAAGTTCTTGACATAAGAAACAGTGTCCTCAACAGATTTATGCGATTTCCAGCGAAGATATTTTGTAACTTCGTCGTCGCTGCAATAGTTTTTAAACATATTTTCAGCATCTGTTTCTTCAAATCTTCTTAAAACTAATCTTTGTGTTTCAAACAATTTTGTTCTATTCATAGACCCTTTGCCCCCACAATGTATTTTTATCTTTCCTAAAATAGCACAACCCATTTGCGTTTGTCAAACAACAAAGCAAGCAAAAAATTTA
>SVHI01000033.1 GCA_015055905.1 Clostridiales bacterium
TGTCACACCAAAAGAATTTTCGATGCTATTAAGGGAACTTGGGCTTAAGGAAAACTATGCTAGAGACCGTTATGATGCAGTATTTCACTTGGTTACTGCAGCCAAAGGCGCTGAAGAATATTACACACTTTTAAATAATGCTGCTAGAACCGAAACACCTGAACAGGCACGAGCGCTAGACGATGCATTGATTGCTGCTTGGACGGGTCACCCACACTTTAGAGTGATTGACAATTCAACCAATTTTGAAGATAAATTAAAAAGACTCATAAAAGAAATTGCTCACACACTTGGCGAACCAGATTATTATGAAATTGAACGAAAATTCTTGATTGAATACCCTAACCTTGCGCTACTAGAAAGCAAATATAAAGCGAACAAGGCGCAAATTGTTCAAACCTATCTCAAAAACACCGAAAACAAAGAAATGAGAATTCGTCAACGCGGCGAAGATGGCGATTATGTCTACACAAAAACTATAAAAACCTACGTAACCGACCAAAAACGCATTGAGCAAGAATGTAAAATCACAAAAGAAGAATATTTGAATCTTTTGATGAATGCAGACCCAACCAAAAAACAAATTTTCAAAACCAGATATTGTCTTGTTTATGAAAATCAATATTTTGAAATTGATGTCTATCCATTCTGGGATAATCAAGCGATTATGGAAATTGAACTTCACACTGAAAACCAAGAAATTAAGTTTCCGCCAGAGATTAAGGTTATAAAGGAAGTTACTAATGATAAAGAGTATAAAAATTACTCACTTGCAAAAATAAAATAGGTTATGATTTTATAATAAAAAAGGATATACGATTTGTATATCCTTTTATTTTTGTTTTTCTCTCAAAAACTCGCGAAGAGTGTTGAGTCTAATTTCATATTCGTCACGAGTTAAAACGGTTTCATTTGGGTTTTCTTTGCCAATATGGTGAAGAAGATATTTGTCGCCAGTTGATAGCAAAAATCTTTGATATAGAGGGTTTTTTGAGGCTGAAATATAAAGTTCGTCAATAAAGAGTTGATATTCATTTGAGTTTCTTTCAATTTCTTTGCCTTGCCAGTATAATTTTTGAGTATTGCCCCAAAAGTCTTGCTCGTTGGCAACCCTTATGTGATAAGCATCAATGCCTGAATATTTCAAAACTTTGTTTTGGGTTTTCTTGTCTTTATATTTAATGCCTTGCAAAACGCCTTCGATGCTATTCACCCACTTTCCGCGGAACTTAAATGAGAGCGGATAAAGATTTGATAAAACTCTTCCAGCACTGTTTTTGAAACTATATGCGATGTTTAAAAAGGTTGAACCTTCGCTATATTTCGCGTTTTCGTCTTGAACGAGTTCGCCACGAAAATAAATATTGTCACCTTCTTTTTCAAGTTCTTCAACTTCAAATGGTGAGCCCATTCTAAAAAGTGTATATTCTTGGACTAATTTCATAATATCCTCCATAAAAGTTATTAAAACAAAACTTTCATAATACTTTCATATTTATCTTTCATAAGCTCTTGAGTTCTTGGACTCATTTTTGCGTAACTCTTTTTTATTTTGCCTTTAACAAAATTGTTTGCAGTCATAATATCTTCACCAAGATATGCTCGCCAGCAAATAAGTTCAACCACGCTGTCAAGGTGACTCATTGCGTCAGCATCAGCAACACAAATTTCTTCAATAGAGAGTTTTTCGTGAACAACACTGCCCCTGTGATTTCTTATGCAAAGTTTAACCTTATCAATAAATTCTTGAGAGAATCCGTCTTCAGCAAGGAATCCTTCAGCCAGTTCTGCACCCAAAATGTGATGGTTATCGCGGTTTGCAAAGTCTAAAAGGTCGGCATAATCGTGAAACAATGCCGCCACCTCAACAACATCTCGGTCTGCGCCATATCTTTCTGCAAGCATACAAGCATTCTTCACAACTGGTTCCAAGTGATATTTCCAAGTTTGACCAACTCCGCAGTTTTGAGCCTTATCAAAACGCTCGGCTTGCTCTTGAATGATTTTGTAGTATTTTTTATATTTCATATTAACCTCTAATAGTTTTCAATAATAATGGCTTTTTCGTCTTCAGTTGGGGCTTCAAATGAGAGTTTATTCTCGTCAAACTTTTCTAGGTGTTTGTCTGCCCATTCCTTTGGTCTTGAAGAGACAATTCTTTCCTTTAAAATTTCGTCTGGAACAACCAAGTAATAATGAAGGAAGTCTGCTCCACACTCACTGGCAATTACTCTTGCAAAGTTCCTGTCTTTTTTATACCAGAACCCCATATCAAAAATAACGCTTTCGCCGCTTGTTAAATGCTCTATGGTCTTGTTCCAAAGCTTAATTAAAACATCATCAAAACACTTGTTCCAGTCAGCCATATATTCCGCTTTTGTGAAAATGTTTGTCACCCATTCGTCTGGGCATAAATGCACTGCGTTTTTCTCTGCTGCAAGTTTCTTTGAAAAGGTAGTTTTTCCTGAGCCAACAAGCCCTTGAATTATGTATAGTGTTGGTTTTGATTCCATTCTTGTCTCCTAAACTGCTCTCATTATATCACACAATTTTCGACAAACGAATTAATTTTTCGTGAGTTTATAAAAAAAAGACAGCTTTTTGCTGCCTTTTATTGTTTTTCGGTCTGCTCTGGAGCGTCTTCAATAAAACTATTTGTATCTCTTTTCATATAGTCGTGAGGGTTTTGAATGAAGTTTCCCATTTGGTCAAAATACGTTGGAAGATTTCCGTTTGAAAACACTTTGATACTGAAAGGCTCCCTTGATGAAATGAGATTGTTTATAGCCTCTTGCAAATATACATTTGTGGTGTTTTTCAAAATAAAATTGAGTTCAAAGTTTTGATTTTTTCTGTAAAAATTCGTTATTTCGTATGGCATTGGTGCAACGGCGTGAAAAGCCTTAACTGTTTCGCTGTCGCCACTATAAAATGCGGAAATTCCGTCGTTTAGGTCTTTTATGATTTCACTGTCACCATTTGATTTAGACAATAGTTCAAGCATAATTTTGGCAATAATATAGTCCCTTGAAATGATTCTTTTATGAAGATTTTGGTCAAAGCAAGAATAAATTTTTTCAAGGCGCTTTTCAAGGCTGTCATCAATTTCAATAACACAAGATATTGTGTTGGTTTTTTTGTCTTCTAAAAGATTTTTTGCACAAGATAAAAACTCCAAAGAACAACCCTCGAACAAAAAATTGTCGCGGGTGGCTCCAGGAGTTAAATATGAACTAATAAAATATTCATTAATTTTAATCATTTTGACCTTTTATTTGTTATTGTTTTATAACCTTAATATTCGGTTGGTTGCTCTGCCTTGCTATTAAAAATTTCAGTGATTTGTTCAATGTATTGAAGTCTCTTTTCATTTTTTTCAGGGTTGTGTGCTAAACAGTCGCAAATTTGAACCTTGAAAAGTTTCTTTGATAGTTCTGGGTTTTCGTCAATGTCTTTGTCGGTGATTGCGTCGTCGTGCTTTTTGATAATCAAGCATTGCTCGTCAATATATTCTTGAGGAAAACCAAGTCTTTCAAGAATAGTTCTGCTAATGCTTTCGGAAACAATAGCGTGGTGGTTAAAGTGTCTAACCTCGCCATCAAATGTCCAAGAATGAGGTTTGCCAATATCGTGCAAAAGAAGTGCGAGCCTTGTGTCGAACTCGTCTGCTGGAGCGAGACTTAACGCCAAAAGAGTGTGTTCCCATACGTCTAAGTGATGATGTGGGTGCATATGTTCAAAACCAATCATTGGAGCAAGTTCAGGAATAATTGAAAGCATAATGTCAAGGTTTGATTTAATTGCTGTGATTGGGTCTTGTGAAGTTAAAAGAGATGTAAGGGAGTCTCTATACATTTTTTGATAATCGATGTTTTCGATACTTGTCATAAGAGGTGGCCTCCTTAGAATTTTTCAATTAACATATTAATGACATCAAGTTGTGTTCCATTTGCCATAATATCGGCTTCTTTGTAGGCTCTAGCAAGTGCTTTTTTGTTGATTCCAGCCGCTGCTGCCATTTCCTCAAAAACGCTTTCATAAATGTCGTTTGTAAAGTCGGTGTTTGAACCTTTTTTATATTCGCCTCTAAGGTTTGTGAGTGACTCAACAAACACTGCGTCTTGAATAACTTTGTTATCAGTAAATTGACTTAAAAATGGCTTTGGGTCAATAGGTTCTTCACTATGAGTCAAAAGTCTATAGTTAACAACGTCCAAAATTGTCAAGATGTCTGTGTATGCCGCCATAACCTCAGCTTGTCTTTCAGGAAGTTCTCTAAAAAGTCTTGCATAGATGGCGGTTATTGATGAAAATACTTCATCAAATTGTTTTCTGTTTGCAGCAACAACTTCAGGTTTTGACCAGTTTTTTCTAAACGCTTCAAAAATACGGTCATATTCATACATAAGCCCATTAAAATTGAACTTGCGGTTCAAAAAGATTTGAGCCAAAACATTGATGTCGTTGTTTTGAAACAATGTGTTGAAGTCGCTAAGTGTGAGCATTTGAATGTTTTTTAATGCTGGTGACTCACCAAGATTGATTGTAAAGTCACAGTCATATCCATAATGATGTTGTAATTGCATTTGCATAGTTCACTCTCCTATTGTTTTTCAGGTTTGCTTTCGTCGTAAGCGTGTGTTGTTTTGGTTTTTGCCCATCTGCAGATTTCTTCGATTGTGAAGGTTTTGTCAAGGTCTTTGCCGATGCCAGCATAAATTTGTCTAACCTCTTCTTCGGTTACGCCTGGTGTGAACCATTCAAAATATCTATCCATAAGGCTAGATTGTTCAAAAACTTTGATGTCCCCGCCAACAGTAAATAGGTCGGTTGTTCCAAGAATTTCATAAGGCAAAAGTTTTGAATTTTCGAGGTTGAGCGCTCCTTTTGTATCAAAAGAAACAGCGTGTCTGTGTTTGTAGTCAACATCGTTCTCGTCTTCTTTGTCAAAACCAAGTGCGCGAAGGTATGCGCCAACAATTTGAACTGAAAGTTCACTTGCTTCTTCAACTGCCCCGTCTTTTTCAACGAGTTCTGAAAGATATGACACAACCTTGCAAGCATCTTTTAAATTCATACCGATTGGTGCTTTGAATGTGCAGCTTGCGCCGTATGTTTGACCAATTCTTTTTCCGCCACCATATCTGTTGAAACGCTCTAATGCAACATAAAACAAACGGATTCTTTCACGGCATCTGTCAGTGAAATCAGCGCTTGCTAAGATTGAAATTTCAGGAGGGTTATTTTCCAATTCTTCTTCTCTTTTTTTCATAAGCTCGGCGAGATTTACTCTTGCAATAAGTGGCAAGTCTTCTTTTTTCTTTTTCTTAAACATTGTAAAAATTCCCATAATATTCTCCTTGAATTACAAGTTCGTAATGCCTCGTTATTATAGCACAAGACAAGGTCAAATTCAATACCTAACCAAAAATTTGTTAAACACTGAATTTATCGAGTTTTATGCAATAAAAAAAGCAGGAAAACTCCTGCCAATTTAAACTTTTCTTAATTTGCTGATTTTTGTGATTCTAAGTCGAACTCTGGGTCGATTTGCAAAATCAAATCGCTAGCCCATTTGTTGCAAGGCTCAAAAGCCTTTTGAAATGTTGGTTTTTCATCAATTCTGTGTTCATAAATAGGTGCATCAAATTCAGTTTGTCCTTTTGAGTTAACTGTTATGAATGTGATGCCGTAAGCACTGTTAAGTTTAACTAAAAAGCCTTTTTGTAAAAGCCAGTCGATTGCTGGAAGGTTTTCTGCAATTTTGCCATTAGTTCTTGCTGTTTTGCCACCAGAAAGACAACTTTCAATTTGGCTAACTAAGCTATCAAAAGATTTATCTCTAAATTTTGTTTCACGAATTTGATGTCCGTCATTTGAAATGTGTGTTAAATCTAAACAATATGTGTTTCCATCAACAAAAAAAGTTAAGTCTGATTCTTCGTTTAGTATTTGGTTAAAACCATTTAATGTTAATTTATCCATATTTCCTCCGCCGCAGTATTATATCAAATAATAACTATTTTGTAAATACCTTTTGCGAAAATAATTGATTTTATGGAAAATTAAAATTTAAAAAAGACAGGATTATTCCTGCCCTTTTTCTGTTTGAATTTCTGGTTTTTCTGGTTCGCCAAACCAAACCTTTTCAAAGTCTGCGTAATTAGAAATATAAGGTGTTTTGTCGAGTTGAGGTTTACGGAGCATTACTCTTTCAACCATTGAAACTGGCACTCTATAGTTTCTAGTTGTGATTCTTTCATAGTCAAAGTTTTTATAGCAAACGAATCTGGCAAGTTCAGCATCTTTTTTGTTCTCAAAATAGAATTTCTTGCGAACGCCACCCACCTTGACTTCAAATGTATATAAATAATAAACTACTTCACTTTCCATAAGTTTCTCCTAAGTGGTCTAATTTTATGTTCAAACACAAGATTTGTCAATATGGAAATTTGTTATTGAACTTTGTGTTTCAATAAATACATAAACTCTTCTTCAAGATTTTCAAGTTCTTCGTCAGTGATGTCGTATTTTGTTACCTTTTCTCCATCAATTTCAAAAAGCCTGTCTGGGAAAAGCACAAAGAGTTTCTTAAACACCAATCTATAACTATCTTTAACAGAATTGTATTTTTCTTGAATGTCTTTGATGACGCTGTCTGGTTTATCTCTATAGACGCTGATAATTGCGAGGTTTATTTCACCAGTAATAGAATTGTAGTTGCCGTCGTTGAGTTTTTCGAGTTTCTTTGCAATGGCTTTTTCAAAAATATATTTTGAGAAGTATTTTGAATAATTCACGAGCTTAATTTGCCAAGCCTCGACCTTGTTTTTGTTTACGAACAAAAGTGTTTCAAAAGCACCCATTTTTGACTTGATGTAGTTTTTGATTTTCTTGGCGTTGCCTTTATAATGAATGAACTTTTTTAGAATGATTTTTGACGCGAAATCTTCAGCATATTCCGCCTGAACGGCCTCAATTCCAAGAGACAGGTCTTCGGTTCTAATGTCTGGGAACTTTCCGTGACTGTCACCGATTCTAAAAGACTTGTCGGGATAAACTTTCTTCTGCAAAAAATAACCCAGCATAACCTCTGTGTTTTTGGCAGAATTTTCAACAATCAAGTTTTGATTTTCAGTCACTATGTTTCCCCTTTGGTGTTCTTGATATATAAAATATATCAAACTAGCATTATAATTTGCAAACAAAACACTACAAGAATTTATTTGCGGGTTGTTAAGTTTTTCATTGTATCATTTGAAAGTTCAAAATAAACTCTTCCAGTTTCTTGTTCGGCGCCAATTTTTTCATAGAATTTGATGGCGGATTCATTCCAATCAAGTGCACTCCATTCCATACCAGTGTAGCCGTCATTTGAAACAAACTCAGCGATTTTTGCAAAGAATTGCTTGCCAAGACCTTTTCCACGGAACTCTTCAAGAATGAACATATCTTCAAGGTGAGCCTTTCCCCTTGCGGAAAACGAGCCAAAAATTGGATAATAGATTGCATAACCAATGGTTTTTCCATCAACACTTGCAAGCAATGTTGTTGCAATTTGTCTTTCAAAAAGCCAATACAAAAGTTCTTCTTTTGTGCCAGTCATATCCCAAGGTCTCTTTTCATATTTTGCTAAACCATTAATGAGTTCAAAAATGGTGTCGATATCGATTTTTTCAGGCTTTTTAACAACTAAGTTTTCCATAAAAGTCTCTCTTTGCGTGATAAAATTTTTATAAAAAAAGTAGGAATTGCTTCCTACTTTTTTGGTGCTGATGGCCGGACTTGAACCGGCACGGGGTGTTAGCCCCGAGGGATTTTAAGTCCCTTGCGTCTGCCTATTTCGC
>SVHI01000034.1 GCA_015055905.1 Clostridiales bacterium
GACGGCAGGGTAAAATACCTAAATGATGCTATTGATATTTTGTCAAACTTATCAAGCAGTGTTGAAAGAGAACTTTACACTGGAATGGTTGGAGAGATTGCTTCAACAAACGTTGACTTTGTAAGGCGTGAACTTTCAAAGAAACTTGAAGGCAAACCTGTTTTAGATGAGATTAAAAACAAGTTTGTTTCACCAGTTAAAACTGAAGTTAAAGATAGTTTTGTTGAAGAAGAAACGCTTAGTCCAACTGTTATCAAGGCTGAAAAATATGTAATTTCTGCATTTATTCACGGCAGACCTTATGCATATTTCAAAAATGACCAAACACATTTGTTTTCAGGTAACAGGCGTGAGATTTACAAGATTATTTGTGACATAAAAGAAAATCACCCTGAAAAGAATATTGTTGAAGCACTTTATAGCGAATATGATGGTGAAAATCAGAGTGTTATTGCGGAACTTGTGAATTATTCGGCGATTTCTGCTGAAGATGAGCAATATGAAAAGAAATATTATGAAGATTGTTTGTGGGTGATTTATAAAAATTATCTAGAAACAAGACTCAAAGAATTGACTGAAAGTTATGACGATGAGATTGATAATATAAAGAGAAAAGAAATTCGTGATGAGCTTGTTAATGTAAGTTCAAAACTAAAAAATAAAAAGGTAGAGGAATTATGAACAGAAAAGAGAAAATTGATTTAGAAGTTGAGAAAATTATTGAGATTGGTAAAAAGAAAGGCGAAATTTCAATGGATACAGTTACTGAAAAATTCGCTAACTTGAACCCAGATGAAATTGAAGAAGTTTTAAAGAAAATTACCGACTCAGGCATCAAAGTTAATGAAGATGTTATTGTTCCAGAAGATGATGAAGAAATGGAAAAATTAATGTCTCAAGTTTATGTTGATGACCCAGTAAAGATGTATCTTAAAGATATTGGTAAAGTTCCACTTTTAACACAAGAACAAGAAATTGAACTTGCTAAGCGTATGGCTGAAGGTGATGAAGATGCAAAAAGACAACTTTCAGAAAGCAACCTTAGACTTGTTGTTTCAATCGCAAAAAGATATGTTGGCCGTGGAATGTTGTTCCTTGACCTTATCCAAGAAGGAAACTTTGGTCTTATGAAAGCCGTTGAAAAGTTTGACTACACAAAAGGTTTCAAATTTTCAACATATTCTACTTGGTGGATTAGACAAAGCATTACTCGTGCTATTGCTGACCAAGCAAGAACCATTCGTATTCCAGTTCATATGTATGAAACAATCAACAAACAAAAGAAAGTAACAAGAGACCTTTTCCAACAACTTGGTCGTGAACCATCAATCGAAGAAATTGCTAAGGCAATGGATATGCCTATTGAAAAGGTTATTGATATTCAAAAGATTTCACAAGACACAGTTTCTCTTGATACTCCAGTGGGTGAGGAAGAAGATTCAACTCTTGGAACATTTATTCAAGACGAAAATGCAATTTCTCCATCAGATTCAGCGTCAATTATGATGCTCAAAGAGCAACTTATGGAAGTTTTGTCAACATTAACTCCACGTGAACAAAAAGTTATTATGCTTCGTTATGGTATTGAAGATGGTCACACAAGAACTCTTGAAGATGTTGGTAAAGAATTCAGCGTTACAAGAGAACGTATTCGTCAAATTGAAGCAAAAGCACTCAAAAAACTTAGACAACCATCTAGAAGCAAAAAATTAAAGGACTTTATGGATTCTTAATATGAAGTCTTTTAATAGAATTAGGCGATTAAATGGGGTTGTGAGCGACTTTATAAATGAAAATGGTTTAGATAACATAACAATAGCTGATATTGGTGCAGACCACGGATATTTGGCTGAGCTATTATCTAGGAATGAAAAGATTTCAAAGGTTATCGCAACCGACATTAGCAAAAAGTGTTTAGAAAAGACAGAGAAACTTGTTGCCGACTTTAAGTTAGACAAGGTTGAGACAATGCTTGGTGATGGACTTGAACCAATAGAAAGAGTTGATATTGTTGTTGTGGCAGGTGTTGGTGGTTATGAAATCATAAAAATGCTTAATTATCAAAACATAACCAAAAGCGGTGAAAAAAAATCAAGATTTTTCATTTTTGAACCAAGCAAAAACACCGTTGAACTTAGACAATTTTTGATTGAAAAAAATATGGCAATTTTGAGAGATTTTATCATTGAAAGTGGTGGTAGATTTTATTCAATTATTGTTGTTGACACTGAAAAAGAAAATACTGTAGAAAAAAACATTTTTAATTTGTATTTTGGAAGGGATAATGATGTCTCAAATCCTGAATTTATCGGGTTTTTGAAGTTTGAGTTAGAACTTTTAGACTTTATGAAGAACTTGACAAAAGAGCAGATTGAAAACGATGAAAACACAAAAAATAAATATGAAATTTTTATGCTAGCAAATAAAATTTTAAAAGAAAGACAAGGAGAATGATTTTATGTTTGCAAAAATACTAGAATATCAAAAAATTGAGAGTGAAATTATTAGTTTGGAAAGCGAACTATCAAAGTCAGAAGACAGAGAAAAAGCTGCGCAAATTCAACAAAGTTTAAAGAATCAACACTCTAGACTTATTGTTCTTGAAACTAACGCAAAAAGAGTTAATGAAGCGTATTCAAAGGCGATTTCTAAGTATGAAGAATACAACAAAAAGCTCGAAGAACTTGAAAAACAAGTTGCTGTTGTTGATGGTGACAAAGTTGAACTTTATGAAAAGGCTTATAAAGACTTTGCTGCTGTAGCAAATGCTCTTGAAAAAGAAATCACTAAAATGCATAATGAAATTCAACAAATTAGTCGTGAATATGAAGAAATTATCAAGAAATCAAAGAGCGATAGAGAAAGATTTGATAAATATAAGGCTGCATATTCAAAGTTGAAGGCATCTGTTGAGCCAAAAATTGAAGAGGCTAAGAAACAACTTGCTGTTGTTCAAAAGGAAATCGATGCAAAACTTATGCAAAAATATTCTCAAAAGAGAGACGGAAGAATCTTCCCAGTATTTGTTAAACTTAATGTTAACAAGTGCGGAGGCTGCCGAGTTGAAGTTCCTGCGACCAAGCTTGGTGGTATGAAAACAAACGAATTTGGTGTTATTGAGTGCGAAAACTGCGGAAGATACATCTTTTCATAAGTAAAAATTAGTAGGCGAGAGCCTACTTTTTTTATGCAAATTTTTCCTAATATAATAATTTATAAATAAATTATATATTTTTATTATTTTTAATTGTAAAAATATTTGCTATTTGGTATACTAGTAGAGTGAAGTGGACTCGTTTAAATATATTCAAACGAGTGAAACCTTACAAAAGAGAGATTAGAGAGGATTTCTTATGAAAAAATTTGCTAAGAGTTTAAAAAGAATTTTGGTTACTTGCTTATCATTTTTGTTTGTAGCAGTAGCCTTCGTTGGCTGTGGCGAAAAACCAGGTGACGATACACCGGGAGTAACACCACCTCCAGCTGACACAAGTTATCAAGAATTTTTGCTTGCACAAGAAAAGTTTTCTAGTGCTTTATTTTCTGCTGGCAAAGAGGAGGTTAACTATTCACAAGTTCCTGCATTCTATTTGACAGACGAAACTGTTGCGTTTGATGCAACCTCTGACAAGTTGACTTATGCAAGAGACGGGGAAGTTGTTGTAACAAACCTTGCAGGCTCTGATGAGTTCTATATTAACAATGGGGAAAACACTATCAACGTCATTCCAGATGCTTATAATGGCGAAGAAGAAGTTGAGAACCTTGGAAAATATAACGTTCTTGCAATCAACAATGGATTCGTTCTTTCAACCTATACAGTTGGAACCGAGAAACACTATAGTGTTATTGACTATAGCGTTTTTGGTGATGTTGCTGAAATTTATTCAAGCAAAGTTGAAAGTGCGCAAAGTGAAGTTAAACTTTATGCTAACTTTATTGTTGAAGAACAAGGAACAGGGTTAGAAGTTTATCCTCTTGAAGGAAGAGTTTTTGATGCTGATAATTCTATTCAAACAACAACTTTGAAGAAGTTGACTCTTGACGATAATGTTTTTGCATACAAAAACGATACACTTTTGATTGTGAATTATTTCAACTCTCTCGATAATTCACTTGAAACACTCTCTTTTGAATTAGGTTCGAACCCATATTCAATTTTTAGAATTGGGGTAGATAAATATTTAATCGAAAAAGCAACAGTTTCAACAGTTGCAAGTGAAACCGCTTATAAGATTGCTGAAAACCATTTTGAAACTTATTCATACCAAGTTTTGAATATTTCAAAAGATGCTGAAACTGCAGTTAGTGATTATGCGTTAACAGAAGGCTACACTGCTGTTATGTCACAAGAAATTTTGAAATTTGTTGACGAATATAGTTATGTTTATGAGTTTAAAGTTAATGAAAACAATGCTCTTGATTACAACGGTGTTGTTAAATACTTTGACGAAAATATGAACACAGTTGTGGCTTATGAAAGCAAAATCTATGGTCAAGGTGCTAATCCAAAGATTGTTTATGGAAATGACTGCCGCTATATTGCTAGCAACAAAATCTTTAGTGTTGACAAGAACCTTGCTGTCACTGAAGTTTATAACATTGAACAAAATGGCTATAAAGTGAAAGGTGGCTATTTTGCAGGAAATAATTTCTTAGTTACAAAGAACGGAAGTTATTTCTTGATGAATATGAATGGTCAAATCGCTCTTTCACTTGAAGATTATGAAATAAGCAAACTTGTTGCTTTTGACGGAAGCAGACTTATGTTTGCAACAAACTCAGCATATTATGTTGTTGATGTTGCTGGGGCTTCAGTTCAAGAACTTCCTATCGCTCAAGGCGAAACAGTTATTACTGACACTCTTCTTGAAATTGCTTTTGAAACTGAAAACTCTTGTCTCTATTACACAAGAAACGAGCAAGGTTTATATAATTTCTACAACCTTGAATCAGAGACTCCTGTTTATGCAAACATTGAGTCTATTGAAATTAAACAAAATAACTCAGCAGATTCAAACTTGAATGATATTTTTGTTGTTAAACTTGTTGATAATGACGAAAACACATTTGTGTTTACAATCAACAATTATTCAAACGCTGATGAAGTTGAGCCTTATGCTTATTACTGCGAAGCAAGCGAAGGGGAAGTTGATAACTATGCTAGCATTGTTGAAGGAAGCACATCAACAGCAACTCTTTATTATGACTCAGAAGAAATCGGTTCAGCAACAATTACTGGTCTTGACTACATTATCACAATGGAACAAGGTTGGTATTTAGACGAATATACATTCACTCTTGTAATTCAAAACACACCATATACTTGGACAATCAAGAACACATCATTCTCTGGTGTTACACCATCAGCAACTCTCGTTGAAACAACATCTTCAGGTTATGGTTCACTTAGCGTTAAGTTGAATGATAGTTCAAACGTTGTTTATACTGTTACTCTTAAGAAAAATAACGCTCAAATCAACACTGCTTACAACAACAACCAAACAGTTGAAGAAGCAACACAAAGAAAACAAGAAATTTATTTCATCGTTGCAAAATATCTTGATGGTTGCAATAATTTCTTGACAACATTTGCTGGAACAAACTATGAAGTTTTAACAGTTAAAAAGTTTGTTGCTAACACTGAAGAAACAATGGCTCAAGTTGTTTTGCCTGACACAATTTATGCTAAAGATGGTCACGCTGTTAAGTGGTTCTATGCTAATAACCCAACAACTCTTCCAACAGGAATGAGTTATTCTTCAATGAATTATGCAGGTTCTGCAATCGATTCATCAACACATACATTTGGTGTTACATCAAATAGAAAAACTTATGTTGTTGCTCAATACGTAAAAGAAGTTAACACTCTTTTGGTTGAGCCAGACATTGGAACATATCACGCTAATGCTCTTACTGGAAATATGACAATTGAAATTGTAAACCCAACCGCTCCAAAAGGTTATACTTTTGTTGGTTGGAAGTTTGAGTATTGCTCAGCAACTTATGCTCCATATTACACAGGAAATAACACAATTAGCTATAAAGCAACTATGGGTGCAACAGTTGTTGAACAAGATGACCTTGAAGGTGTGACAACATTTGAGGTTAGGGGAACATTCAACAAGGTTGTTGTTACAAACATTGTTCTTCACGGTGGAACAGCAAAAGTTACTGCGCTTTATACCGCTAATGAATACACTCTTAACTACTATGTTGTTGACTCATTTACTGAAGGAACAACAGACACAACATATAAGCACATCAATATTCGTGCAGACTACAAATTGTTAAGTTCTGTTAAAGTTACTTTCGACCAAAACTACACAGTTGCTGCAATTCCTGCACTTCCAACAGGAACTTCATTCTTGCACTGGACTTTTGAAACAGAAGATGCATCTTATTCATTCAATATTGATGCAGGTGCGGTTTATACTCCTTGGGAATTTGACACAAACTACAATATTTATGCTTATTATGCACGCAACATCTACACAATTTATTACCACGAAATTAGCATTGATTCACCATATCACGCTTATGCTTATATCAATGACATTTCAAAATATACTGAAGTAAGAAGAACAACTGTTACTTATGGTGACAACTTCAGTTTTGGTTCAACATTGTTCCCAGTTCCAGACGGAACAGCTTTTGCATCTTGGAAACTCTTTAATGGAATTCAATCAACAGGAACAGTTGACAATACTGGAAGCCATAATGACGGAACAGACTTGTTTGTTTGGCATTACACAACAAACCTTTATGTTTATGAATATTATCTTCCAAAGACCTACACAATTCATTATTATGAACTTAAAGAACCTGCAAATTCAGCAGCAACAAGTTATTATGACGTAAGTTATATTAACCTTGGCTACTATTATGAAGAGGCTAAAACAGACTACGCTATCTTTGGCGGACAATATACTGTTTCAGGTATCACAGTAACTGCTCCTCACGGAACAACATTTGCTGGTTGGAACTTTAGAAGAGAAAAAGTTCCTTCAACATCAATTACCGTTACTCCTGGTGTAAACCAAGGACAAAAGTTTGCTTGGTCTTATGACTATGATGTTTATTATTATGCTTGTTACACAATCAACACCTACACAATCTCTTATAACTTTAATAACGGAACTCCTGGCGAATCAATCGACTCATCATTTGTTGAGTATAAAACTGGTGTTGTTCCTGCAAACCCTGTTGATGGTGTGAAGTATACAATTTCGTATAATGAAACTGTTTATGTTCCAAACCCAACTAGAGTAGGTTATAACTTTATGGGTTGGATTTTGGAAAACACTTCTGAAGATGCTGACCTTCACGAGTCAGGTATCACAAGTGCGCTTATTCCATTCTTATCAACAACCGTTAATGGTGTGAAGACCTATTATTATCAAGATGGTCTTGGAACAGTTTTGACAACAATCAAACACTCATATTATTCAAGACTTAATGAAAATGGCGGTCAAAATGTTAGATTTGTGGCTGTTTGGGCTGCTATTGGTTACAACCTTGTATATGAACTTGAAGGTGGCAGCGCAAGCGCAGTTTATCCAACCTCAACATCTTATGACACTTATATTAATCTTCCATATCCAACAAAGTTCTGCAACAACTTTGATGGTTGGTCATTCTATACCCAAAAAGACGAAAAGAGATTCTATTTTGATGAAAACAATATGGCTACATCTTATGTGAATCTCACAACTATTGAAAACGAAACAATTTATGTTGAGGCTAACTGGATTCCATATTCATACACTGTTGTT